>CAYGTU010000028.1:0-22172 GCA_964352945.1 uncultured Bacteriovoracaceae bacterium | reverse complement strand
GTATTACATTTGAAAATGCTCCAAAAACAAATTTAAGCATTTATATTACTGAATCTAGTTTTAACAAACTTGGTGTTGAATATTATTTTAAAACGAAGAGTATTTTGTCCCAAAAGATGTGGCAGCAATTTATTTTAAAAAATTCTGGGGATGCCCCTCTCTCAATTGAATCCGGTTTTGTTTATGCACCAGACTTTGATCAACCTGAAATTTTAACGGATAAGTACTTAAATATGAATAAGGGAGTAGAAGTAACAGACTTTCTATTTTCAAAAGAATCTGAAATTAATAAATTTAAAATTGGTGTTGAAACAATTGAAATACCAGCAGGAACATTATCTGCAACCCATTATAGAAAAGAAAAAAATGGTCAAGTTGTAGATTTTTGGATTACAGATATAGCTAAGCCAATTGGGTTAGTAAAATTGGTTTCGAAAAGTAAAAATAAAAATGAACAAAACTATACAATTGAACTCGAAAAACTCTTAACTAATGTTAAAGCTAAAATTGATCCAAGTGCAGCGAAGCCATTAAGTAAAAAGGGTAAAGGTTTGTTAGGTGAAAAATAAAGGCTTTTCGATGATAGAGATGCTTATTGCTATAGCAATTTTGGGAGCACTCACCAAAGGTTTTATGACACTTACTCAAAATGCTAACAAGCAGGAGATGCGGATGGTGGATACCATAAGTGTTAGAACGGGTCTTGAAACAATTAGAAGCACCCTTGGAAATCCTAAGTCATGTGAAAAATTATTTTTAGATAAAAGATATTCTCGTTTTAATGATTATGAAGACAAAAAATCAGTTGAAATAACTGAAATTCTAGATGTAGACGGGGAATTGATTTTTAAAAAAGGCGATAAAATAGATCATATTACAATTAATAAAATTCTCATCAAACCAACTGAAAGCTATAGCAAACTTTTTCATGAAGAAGAGGTAATTGGTAAATTAGATATACATGTCGAATTTAAAACAAGATTAAGACTCATAGAGAAAACAATCACTATGAGAGTATATGCAAGTTGGGTTAATGAAGAGTTAAAATGGGTCGTACAACGTTGCAAGTCCGTTGAATCTGAACTTCTTTCAGCCGCAAAAATTGCAAGTTGCCAGAGTCAAAAAATTACCCTTTCTAGTGGTGAAACTCTTGTGGGAGGTTGGGATGATAAGATTGAAACTTGTATTATACAACCAGAAATCGAATCAATATTAATTCCTAAAAATGCGACCATTAATAATGCTGAAAATGGTGAACTTGCCTGCAGCAAACTCGGTCAAAGATGTGAATCTGTAAAAAGTGGGGCAAAACAATATTCTTGTAACGATTATCTACTTGGAGATCCCGCTGGTACTGCAACTTGTGCAGCAAAATTATTTGATGTTGTAAAAGATGAATCAGGGACCTCAATTTGTATTAGTGCAGACATGTCTTGTCGTTTTACTTGGAATAAACAAAAAGGCCCTGTTGCATGTTCAGAACTTTTAATCGAAGAAACATCTCCTGGAGCTGTTTTGTGTTACTAAAATTACAGAATAACTAGCTGATATCACGAAATTTTTGTTTATTTTCATCCTTGCTAGTTTTCCTCAAAGAACGTATTTTAGTGCAATGAAGTCTTTATTTGTTTTTTTATTTCTGATCAATTCAGCATTTGCCTATGTTGAACAAGGTATTGATCGAATCTCAACGATAAAAGATAAATTATCCAACCAAAGAGTTGCGGTACTAACTCATTTTGCTGGTCAAGATCAATTAGGAATACATCTCATTGATAAAATAGTTTCGATGAACTTAAATCTTACATTGATTTTTTCACCAGAGCATGGCCTTAGATCCCTTGAAGACGATTTTGTTGATGATGGTATAGATCCAAAAACAGGAGTTCCAATTGTTTCACTTTATAAAAGAGATAAGAAGTTTCCAAGTAGCTTGGATATTGAAAAGTTTGATGTTTTAGTTATCGATCTTAAAGATGTAGGAGTTAGATTCTACACTTATGCGGGAACTATCTTTCAAACTATAAAGGTTGTTATCGAACAGGGTAAAGGAGTTGTTCTCCTAGATAGAGTCAATCCACTAGGTGGAACTGTTGCCGGACCTTTATTAGATTTTGATTTAGTGGGACATGATATTTCATATTTTCAAGTGCCTCAGTCTCATGGTTTAACTATGGGAGAATACATGAATTATGAATTAGATAATCATCCCAATAGAAATTTATTTTCAATTGTAAAAAACTTAGGTTGGGATAGATCAATGATATGGGATGAGACTGGTATTGAATGGATTAGTCCTTCTCCGGCCCTTCCAACGGTCAATCAAGCCTATCTTTATAGTATTTTAGGTTCACTAGAATCTTTAAATTTCTCTGTAGGAAGAAGTAAAACGAACGAAGAAGCTTTTATAAATTATGGCGCTCCATGGATTACTAAAAATGAGTCTCTTATCTTAACAAAGCAATTAAATAATCTACACATTGAGGGAGTAGAATTTAAGCCTGTTCAATGGCTCGTAACTAGAAGTATTTATAAAGATGAAATAGCTCGAGGGTTTAAGGTTGAAATCATAGACTTCAAAAAGATTGATAGATTTAAAACTCTTTATGAGACTTTAAGAATTATAAAAAATATTTTTGGGAACAAAGTAACTTTTAATCATTGGACCAAACGTTATCTTGGTGATGAAAACTATGTTTATGCCATTAATAGTAATATTCCCTATATTTTCTTTAAGAAAAACATCCTAAAAGATGAACAAGACTTTATAAGAAATATTCAACCCTTTTTACTCTACTAGTTATTGAGAACCATTCTTAGAGTACGACGAAGAGGCTCTGCTGCCCCCCATAGAAGTTGATCTCCAACTGTGAAAGCATTTAAATATTGATCGCCTAAACTCATTTTTCGTAAACGTCCAATAGGAATATTAAGTGAGCCAGTAACGGCTTGAGGAGTGAGACTAGCAATAGTGTCTTGGCGGTTATTTTCTACTATATGAACCCATTTATTATGATTGGCGATTAAATCTTGAGCTGTTTTTAGATCAACGTCCTTTTTAAGTTTGATAGTAAGAGCTTGTGAGTGACATCTAAGTGAAGATACTCGTACACATGTTCCGTCAATTGGAATAATAGTTTTTGAACCAAGTATTTTATTAGCTTCAGCTTGGGCCTTCCATTCTTCTCTCGTCTGTCCATTTTCCATTGGAGAGTCAATCCAAGGTAGTAGGTTAAGAGCTAGTGGCTTTCCAAAAGTATCAGATGAAAATTTTTCTTCTTTTAAATATGAAGTAACATTTTTTTCTAGCTCTAATGCCGTTGCTGCGGGATTTGTATCTAAGAATTTTTGGTGATTGATTCCTTGAGAGTTGGTTTGATTTAAAAGCTCAATCATCCCATTTGCTCCAGCACCACTGGCAGCTTGGTAAGTCATAGAAGTAATCCATTCCACAAGATTTTCTTTAAATAATCCACCAAGGGCCATAAGCATTAAACTGACGGTGCAGTTACCACCAATAAAATCTTTTTTACCTGAATCAATCCCTTGTTTCATTACTGATTCATTAACAGGATCTAAAACGATAACAGCTTCAGAATCCATTCTTAAGGTAGAAGCAGCATCAATCCAGTAGCCTTGCCAATCAGCTTTACGTAATTGAGGGTGAATTTCTTTGGTAAAATCTCCACCTTGGCAAGATATAATAATATCCATACCTTTAAGATGATCTATATTTTTGGCATCCAGAATGGTCGTGTATACATTCGGTAAATCAGGAGCATCTTCCCCGGCCTGAGAAGTTGAAAAAAGATGAGTACTAACAAAATTGAAGTCACTTTCTGCTTTCATTCTATCAATGAGAACAGATCCTACCATTCCTCTCCAACCAATTATCCCCAAGTTTTTCATAAATTCCTCCTTAGATGCCTTGTAGCAATATATTAGAGCATTTTTTTTATTATTGTAAATAATTACTTGCGAACGTGTTTGGCGTGGGTTAAAATTTTTTGACTGAAGAGGTGCGAAACTCAGTAAAAGACGGATAGGCAACAGAGCCAATGACCTGTCTTCTAGGGAGTATTTGCCGAAACAACGAGTGTTCTGTTACACAAAATTGTTGGTCAATTAGGTTGAATCCTAATGATTGTCATAAAGATATATTCTTTATGGAGGGCTTTAGAAACTGTTTTTATAACTCTTTCAAACTCCCTCATTTTTATTTTATTTTATTTTTTTGTTTTTGATTATTTTTAAAAATATTATTTTATTTATAACTGTGAGGAAAAATGAAAATAGTAGTATCTAAATTTGGTGGAAGTTCAATGGCCGATGATCTGGCAATGTTACGTTCTGCTAAAGTCGCAAAAGATCATTCATCAAATTTAGTTGTCGTTTCTGCAACATACGGGACAACGGATCAGTTAGTAAAACTTGCAAAGTGTTCTAAATCTGGAAACTGGCAAGAGAGCGAACAAATCTTATTTGCTTTAAGAGAAAAACACTTTGATATTTGTCAAAAATTATCCCAGAATCCGGCTGTCAAGGAGCAGTTAACCCTGCTTCTTGATGAGCTGGAAACAATTTCAAGAGGTATTTATCTTTTAAAAGAATGTAGTGAAAAAGCTTATGATCAAGTGTTAAGTTTTGGAGAAAGAATGTCTTCACTTTTATTTACTGAAGCCATGAAGAAACTAAGAACAGATGTTAATATTTTAAATTTAGATGTGAGAGAAGTTTTAAAAACAGACTCTATCTTCAATAAAGCAACTCCTCAAATTTCACTAATTGAAGACTGTGCAAATAAAATATTCATTTTTTCTGAAAACCTTTATGTTACTCAGGGTTTTATAGGGTGTGATTCAAAGGGAAATACTACTACTCTGGGACGAGGTGGATCTGATTATTCAGCATCATTGTTAGCCGAAGCAGTAAATGCTGATTTATTACAAATATGGACTGATGTTGCAGGTATTGCATCAACAGATCCAAGAATTTGTAAAAATGCCGTATCTATTAAAGAAATTAGTTATAATGAAGCAAGTGAAATGGCCCAATATGGAGCTAAGGTGCTACACCCTACGACACTTGTACCTGCGATGAGAAAAAATATTCCAGTTTTTGTTGGAAGTAGTATCGATAGTTTAGAACCAGGAACAATGATTCATAAGTCCGTTGATCAAAAACCACTTGTGAGAGCAATCACTAAAAGACAGAATCAATCATTATTAGAAATTAGAACCCCAAAAATGTTAAATGCTATCGGTTTTTTGAGTAATATTTTTGATTTATTTAAAAGATATATGATTAGTGTTGATTGTGTAACTACATCAGAAATTAGTGTGGCAGTAACAGTTGATGATTCAACGTTAGAAAATGAAGAATTTTTTGTTGATCTTAAAAAACTGGGAGAAGTAAAAGTTGAAAGAGGTTACAACCTTGTCTCGATTATCGGAAATTCGATGCTTGAAAGTCGAGGTGTAGCTCGAGATATTTTCAATTCTATTGGTGAAGTAAATATAAGAATGATGTGTTTAGGGGCAAGTGAATATAATTTTAATTTACTTATTCATGAAGATGAAGCTGATCTAGCAATTCAAAATATTCATAGACGTTTTATTGAGGAAGTTAATGAAACTAGCGCTACTCGGTAGAGGCAAAACAGGAATATTTGTAGAGAAACTTTCTGACAGTGCCATCTCTGTTTTTGATTCTAAATCAGAAATTTCTTTTAATACGTTAAAAGGACATGATGTTATTATTTCTTTCTTACCAGGTGATGCCTTTGAAAAATTGATTCCTCTATTGATTGAAACAAAAATACCTGTTGTCACAGGCTCAACAGGATTTAATTGGCCCTCAGATATTTATGATTCCTTAAAATCTGCTGGTACAACTTGGATTAAAGCTAATAATTTTTCCATTGGAATGAATATTGTAAAAGAAATGATTGAACAGCTTCAAGTTGGTCGTGATTTATTTAATAATTATAATATTAAAATTCACGAAGTACATCATACCAAGAAAATAGATTCTCCAAGCGGTACTGCAATTAGCTGGAATGAATGGGTTGGTGGTGAAGCTAAGATTACAAGTGAGAGAACAGGGGATGTTGTTGGTGATCATCAGCTGATTTTTGAAACTGAAGGTGAGGTTATCGAAGTAAAGCATCATGCAAAAGATAGATCTATTTTTGCAAGAGGCGCTCTTTGGGCCGCAAATTATATTGTAAACAATAAACTTGATTCAGGTCTTTATCATTTTAACAGTATTGTTAGTGATGTTATAAAAACTGAATTAAAACTAAGAGGTTAAAATGAATATAAACGATTATCCATTATGGACAGCATTAGTAACACCATTTAATCCAGATTTGTCTGTTGATTTTGATTCATTGTTAAAATTAATTAATGAACAAAATGAAGCCAAAAACGGAATTCTAATTTTAGGTAGTACCGGTGAAGCTTTAAATATTTCTCTAAATGATAAAATGAAAATTATTAATTTTATCTGTGATATGTCCTTAGATGTTCCTGTTATGGCAGGTGTGGGTGGTCATGATTTTCTTGCAACAAAAGAATGGATTTCATTTCTTGAAACAAAAAACCTTGATGCTTATTTATTAGTAACTCCACTCTATGCAAAGCCGGGTAATGAAGGTCAGTACCACTGGTTTAAGTCCCTTATGGATATTTCAACTAAACCTTGCATGCTATATAATGTTCCAAGTAGAACAGGAATTTCCTTGTCATTAGATGCTGTTAAGCGATTAGCTAAACATCCAAGTTTTTGGGCCATTAAAGAAGCAAGTGGCTCTGTAGAAAAATTTACTCAATATTTAGAAGCTTGTAATAATGGAAGAGTATATTGTGGTGATGATGGTTTATTTCCTGAATTCTGTAAAGCTGGTTCAGTTGGATTGATCTCCGTGGCAAGTAATGCTTGGCCTGAGCAGACAAATTTATATGTTAAACAAATTATAGAAAAAAGATTCTATGCCCATGAAGTTTGGGAAGAAGCTTGTAAATCTATGTTTATTGCAAGTAACCCAGTACCTGCGAAAGCTTTTTTATTCGCTCAAGGTCGTATTGCAAATAAAACAATGATGCCTCCTTTACATGAAAATGATCTTGATGATTTAAGAACCATTCAAAATGTAAATTCTAAAGTTCAAACATGGTTCAAAACACAAACACAAAAGAGGGAGGAAGAATGGACAATTGGGAAACAGCTTTAAATCAACTTGAAAAAGGTGAAGTAAGATCTGCTAATAAAATTGATGGAAAATGGGTTGCCAATACTGAAGTAAAAGCTCTAATTTTAGAAGCTTTTAAAAATGGAACTCTTAAAGAATTTTCTGAACATAATTTTACTGGATTCGTAGATAAGCATAATTTAGCTCCTCGAGAATTTAAGCCAGAAGATAAAATTCGTATGGTGCCAGGTGGCTCATCTGTTAGAAGAGGAGCATACATAGCATCTGGTGTAATTATTATGCCTCCGGCTTATGTAAATATTGGTGCCTATGTTGATGAAGGTACTATGGTTGATAGTCATGCCTTGGTTGGATCTTGTGCTCAAATTGGTAAGAATGTACATTTATCTGCTGGAGTGCAAATAGGTGGAGTTTTAGAACCAATTGGGCAATCTCCAGTTGTTATTGAAGATAATGCTTTTGTTGGAGCTGGTGCAGTTATTGTAGAGGGTGTTGTTGTTCGTGCGGGTGCAGTTATTGCTCCGGGAGTGATTCTTTCAAAAGGTACACCAATTTTTGATTGTGTTAACGAGAAAATGATAAGTCCGCTTGATGGTATACCTGAGAATGCTGTAGTCGTTCCTGGGACTAGACCTATATCAACTAATTACGCTTGGGCAAAAGAACAAGGTTTAAATTTGAACTGTGCTATTATTATTAAGTATAGAGATGATAAAACATCTGCTTCACTAGTTTTAGAAGAATTTTTAAGATAAATAAAAGCATCTTTAAAGGATGCTTTTATACTTCCTTTGGTTTTCCTCTTTCATAAATAACTTTTTTAGGGATTCCACTAGGATCATGCTCAATCCAATCACCAGATTTTAGATCTTCTTCAAATATACCTTGAGCTTTAATTTTTCCACTCATGTAATAAAAATTCCATTCAGCAACTTTTTGATCATTTAGATATAATCCCTCAGCGTAAACCTGGCCATTGGGATAATGAATTTTATAGGGACCTTTTCTTACTTTTTTTTCTACTACTCCAATTAGTCCTGGAGTTCCATCTTCGTAATTTATTTCAAATTTTCCATCTTTTGGCACTTCATAGTTAGAACCTGTTAATACGTCATGACTAGGTAGATTCCATTCAAAAGGAGAAATTATTCTTTTATTTTGTAATTCTCTCATTGTAAGTAAGATTGTGTTTCTAGCAACTGCTTGTTTTCCTAAATCCACATCTCCAAAGATTTCTTCTTCTTCATTCCATTTTCTTAAATCAGCATTTCCTAGAATACTTTTAACACGTTCTTCATATTCGGTTTTACAAAAAGCGAGCATAAAAATCTTTATGTTATTTTTAGAATTTTCAAATACAAAATCCCAGTCATCGTTTGAAAGACTAAGGAAATAGGGAAAGCATACAATATTATTTATGATAGAAGCAGTATAGACAGGATCCTCTAAAAAAGATTTCTGAAGAATACTTTGTCTTTTATCAACACTCATTCCTTCGAGGTTGAATACAAATTTCTTAAAGCTTTCATCGCCTTCTTTTTTATGTTTTTCTAAACTGTTAAGCATAGTTGTATTATACATTAATAATATATTTTTAAAATAATCGAGCTTTATTGTTCTTGTGCAAACTTTAAAAGTCGGATATTTTAATTCGATTCTCCTTTGTCATAGTTCTGTTAGTTAAGTAAGATTAAAAAAATATAAACTTATTGGAGAAATTGTATGAGTGAAAATGTTGCAATCCTTGGTGCATCAGATAGTAAGGATCGTTTTAGTTATCGAGCTAACAAGCAGCTAAAAGAAAAAGGGCATAAGACATTTCTCATCTCACCTAAGTTTACAGAAATTGAAGGTGAGAAAGTTTATAAAGATTTAAGTGAAGTTTCAGATATAGACACACTCACGTTGTACGTAAATCCAACTCTTTCTACATCAATGATGGAGTCAATTTTGAAACTAAAACCAAAAAGAGTTATATTTAATCCAGGAACAGAAAATCCTCAGTTGGCACAAGCACTCAAGAAAAATGGCATAAGTTTTGAAGAAGCTTGCACCTTGGTTCTATTAACCACAGATCAATTTTAAAATTCAATTTAAAGAACCTAAGCACTTAATAATATTAAAGAAAAATTACATATTACGGTTGTAATGCACTTGGCTATGTGGTAGTTTCCTTTTGAATAAAGGGAAATATGAATAACTCATTATCATTAGTACAACTTAAAGAAATGGAGCATTTTTTAAATATTACTTTGGATTTCTATCTTGTTTTAGATCAAGAAAAACAAATTATTTTAAAAAGTTCAAATTTCGATAATTATTTTTATTCTTTTGATACAATTAATGATTTTTCAAATCTATTAATAAAAAATAAGCGAGATAAATTTTTAGCTTCAATTAAAAATGATGAAGTACAGTTTAACGTAAAAGTTTTTTCAAAAAAAAATGATCCTATCTATTTAAATTGGACCGCTACAATTTTTGAGTCACAAAGATACACTTTCTACAGAATAACAGATAATACGGAGTTGGTCTTAAGACAAAAGGACTTACTTACTGCTAAAGAAATTTTAGATAAGGCGCTAGATTTTATGCCAGGCCCTGTCTATACAAAAGATCGAGAAGGAAGATTTCTTTTTACAAATTCTGTTTTTAAAGAAGTTGTTGGTTCATTTGCTGTTGATGTTATAGGTAAGACTAATCATGAGATTTTTGATAAAAACTTAGCCGATTCTTTATATAAAAATGATTTGGACGTTATTAAAAATAACAAGACCATTCACTTTCGTGAAGATGTTCCACATTTAGACGGATCAATCAGAAATTATGATACTTATAAGTTCCCACTTTTAGATACGGAAGGTAAGCCATTTGCTGTAACGGGAATATCAATTGATATTACTCAAAAATTAAAAATGGAAAAAGAGCTAGAAGAGAGAAAGGCAAAATTCGTTCAGAGTTCTAAATTGTCTACACTCGGTGAAATGGCAGGAGGGATAGCTCATGAGATAAATACTCCTTTGTCGATAATAAAAGCTACTGCATTTCGAATAACAAGATTAATTCAAAAAGATAAGATAGACATTAATGAAGTACTTAAGTCGACAGAGAGTATAGATTCTACTGTTTCTAGAATATCTACAATAATTAAAGGTCTAAGGAATTTTTCTAGAGATGGTGAATTAGATGATGATGAGGATTTTAATTTACTTGGGCATGTTCAAGAGGTTCTTTCATTTTGTAAGGAAAAGCTTAAAATTAACAATATTGGTATTCAAATTGATCAGATAGATCCAAACTTAAATTTAAGCTTTAATAGAACACAATTGTCACAAGTAATATTAAATCTCTTAAATAACGCTATTGATGCCTTAGATGGAAAGAAAATCAAATGGATTAAAATAGAAACAAGGCTAGAAGACTCCAAATTAATTTTTTCTATCTCTGATTCAGGATCTGGTGTAGCAAAGGAAATTAAAGATAAAATAATGGAACCATTTTTTACAACTAAACCTATAGGTCATGGAACAGGTATTGGTCTTAGTATTTCAAGGAATATACTTGAATCATATGGCTGTTTTCTTAATTTAGATAAGCAGAGCGAATACACAAAATTTGATATAATTTTTTCAGAAAGATGCATTGTTAGTGAGATTACTGATAATATTTCAAGTAGATCGAGTTCAACTCTTTATGAATTTAATAGCTTGGAAACCTGATTCACTTCGTCGGATAATTTTGTTTTTCTTTAGATAACCGATAAATACATTGTGAAATTATTTACTTTATCAACCTCCATATTTACTTTATTTGTGTTATTTATTTTCAATAGCACTCAAAAGTCATTTGAAAATTATGAATTATCCCTTTCAAGTTTAATCAAATCAAGGTCTCTTTTAAAGGCTGATATTACAAATTATAGAACTCTAGCATTAACCTTTAATAGTTATTTAGTAGATGAAAAAAAACTTCTTGAAGTTGTTCAAGGTCTTATCACCAATTCAAAGCTACTTCTAAATAATGTTAAGGATGCTAAAGATGATCAGATGGTTTCATTGTTTATCAGACTTAATGATGCACAAAATGAACTGATAAGAGTTATAACTAAAGATAGTTATTCTAGAAAAGAGCTTATAAGTTTAATGTCTGTTATGGAGCAAATTAATAATGAGATAATTTCCTTAGAAGAAAAGAAATGGAATGATTATTTAACTAATAATGGAAAGCAATTAGAAGAATTTAAAACTTTTAGTAATATAATGTTATTTATTTATATCTTAATGTATTCATTCTTTTTATTTTTAAATTATATTAAGTTTCAAAATGATACTTTGCAAACTCAAAAACAGACTGCCGAAGATTTATACACAAGTATTTTTGAGGCTTTAAATGAAGGACTCTTTTTTTGTACAAATTCAGGTATAATAAAGGCTTGTAATTCCAGTGCTGGAATATTGTTAGGTAAAGGTAAGAATGATTTAATAGGAAAGAATATTTCAGGTATTTTTAGAAATCATTACTTCATTGAATATGAAACATCTTCAGAGTCAAAAACCAATTTTAATTTAATTCTAGAATCGAGTAAGAGTTTAAATGCTCTAGTTATGGCATTTCATGACAGTAACTCAAACTTAGTTTGGCTTTCGCTTAACACTCAGCCTGTAAAAAATAAAAATAAAGAAAACTCTGTGATTTTATCATTTAGTAATATTACGGATAAGGTAAATTCTCATAAACTAATTAAATCTCAACAAGTCAAAATAATTGAATCTTCCAAACACCAGGCCATTGGTGAGATCGCAAGTGGAATTGCACATGAAATTAATAATCCACTCGCAATTATTTCTATGTCAATTGAAAGGCTCGACCTTAAAGCTGGCATGTTTGATTCCATGGATAGCATTGAAGTTCAAAAAATAACTACTAGAGTGTTAAAAACAGTTGATAGAATTACCAAAGTAGTTAAAGGTTTTTTAAATTATTCACGTGGGGAATCTCTTGAAAGAGAAAGTGTTTCAGTAAAGCTGATTATGTCAATTGCCCTTGATCTATACCAAATGAAATTAAATGAGCACAATATCGATTTAATGATAAATAACGATAATATGGATACTGAATTAACCTGTAATCCAACTCAAATTGCGCAAGTTCTTATAAACTTGATAAAAAATGCTACTCATGCAATTTCTAATTTAGATAATAAGTGGATTAGGATTGAGGTTAATGATCTTGGGGGCCATGTTGAAATTTCAATTGAGGATAGTGGAAGCGGAATGACTGAGAAATTAAAGGAAGATATTCTAAAACCTTTCTTTACAACTAAGGGCTTTGGAGATGGAACGGGATTAGGTCTTAGTATCTCTCAGACAATTTTAGATGATCATAATGGAGAGTTATCAATAATAACTAAACCAAATACTAAATTTATTATTAAGTTGCCGAAAGTCACAACGAACAAAGATGTAAATAGTATTAAGGACGTTGCTTAAGCTCTATCGCTACTGAAGTCCAATTCGTTGCATTTCCTGTATGTCCCTCAATTTGATAAGTATCTAAAATAGATGTATCCAGGATATAGTGAGCATTATTCAAATCAACTTGATTATTTTGGAATAATTCATTTAAAACATAGGACTCAAAAGTTTTATTTTTATTAAATGCGGTAGTCATAAATACGGACGAATATTCAAATGAATTATTCATTGAATAACTTACATTTTTAGAATTTATTGCAGGCTTGCCACAAGTAGCATTTTCATTTAGTCCAAGTGGATTAGCTGAAACGATATTCCCAAAAGGATTTGATAAATCGATATTTTTTATTTCATGTACAATGATGCTTAAACTGGAATTCATACCAACACTGAGATTTGCCTTTATCTTCTCTCTTGTAGAAGGTTGGTCTACTGAGTACCAGATTTCTTGAGTAAGTGCATCGTTATTTGCACATTGAATTTTTATTTTGCTCCAGTTCATCCCCTGGCCCGAAAGTGTATCTACAGATAGATTACTATTAGTAAAAGTAATAATTGCTATAAATAAACTGTCTTTGGAGGCTAAAAATAATTCATTTAATTCAATACTGGAACTAGATGTATAATTGGAGGTATAAAAAATAGAAGGATTTAGGGAAGAGGCATTATATAAAGTATTTTCTACTGAAATGAGATTACTTAGTTCATCGCTTGTATCGCTTGTATCGCTTGTATCGCTTGTATCGCTTGTATCGCTTGTATCGCTTTTATCGCTTGTCGTTTGAGATACTTTTTGTTCATCAATTTTAGGTTTAAAAAAGGGAGTAAAACCAAATAGGTTAATATTACTATTATTATTTTCAATTTTATTTATTTCGTTCTTTAGTTCTTGATCAAAATTTGAACTTATCTTTTTATTTATGTCATTATACTCATTCTCCAGATTTAAAAATTCTGTCTGATTATCAAATTCGTCATAGGATTGTGCGATTTCTCTGATTTTTCCAAGTTTTGGCAAGGTTTTATAATTTGATTTTGTTTTAATTATTGAATTCTTTTGAAGTTGTTTCGCAGTTTTACTCAATTTAGTGAGAATATTTTTTGAATTAAACTTTTTGATAAGCGCGTTTGGAAGTCTATTTATAACTATAATTTCGCCTTTGGTATTTGTGCTAAATACAGGTTGGTTAATAATTGAAGTTAGCTCAGAGATCTCAATCGTATTTGAGATTTCTGATTTTAATATATGATGAATTTTATTTAGAGATTGAGATGTATTAGCTTTTTGATTATAGATAATTGTGGATTGAACCAATACTAATGAAGTAGCAACTGCAATTGTTTTAAGTGCAGACTGACTTATAAATAAGTATAAGTACTTTAAAAACATGCTCACTCCAGTAATTTATCTATATTTAGATTATAAGCTTATAGACGTTATTAACTAAATTATTGAAAACAGGATCCCTAACGTATGAGAATGGGTCATTTTCACTGAAATTTATATGGGTGATTTGTGTATATGAACTAGTTTTTAAGGCGAATTTTTCATATTTGAGGTTATAATCAATTAATGGCCGTAGTTAAAACAAAAAAACAATTTCAAAAATCAATCTTAGTTGTTGAAGATGAAGAAGATTTAGCTTCTGAGATTATCGATTTACTCGAGGATAATGACTATCATGTTGTCCATGCTACCACTGCTAATACTGCGAGCTGGATGATTACAAATCAAAAATTTGATTGTATTTTAATGGATATAAACTTAGAAGCGGGTTTTGGTGATCAAGTCGTAGAGTTTATGCGATCAGATTCTAGAGGAATAAATTTTAAAACACCTGTTATATTAGCAAGTTCACATATATCAAAAAAAACAGTCGGAAGAATTGGAAAAGATATTCAAGGCGCTTTAGTAAAGCCTTATAAATTTCAAGATTTACTCTCAAAGATCAAAGATATTTTAGTGCCCTCTTAAAGTTGGCATTTATTATAATCTACAGATTTTTGTGATATCGTAAATACTCTAAGTATTTGTAATTTAAATCGATAAGTAACTCATTTGGGAATATATCGTTAATTCCTTATAATAGACAAATATTAAAAATATTAGAATTTGGGAGACCTAAAATGAGTAACAATGCTGAATGTACAATTTGTACCTACATTAATCCAGATTTGGGACAAGATACCAAGTACAATAAGCATGAAACGCTCTATGCAACAGAAGGTAGTGACATCTCAATTTGTTTATGTCGAAAACATTCAATGGAATTGTTTAAATCAGGACAAATCAGATTTCTTTCTAAATACTGGTCTATCGCTTCTAGATATCAAGAAAAGGGTGACAGACAGCTTTTTGATCTCATGAAAATTGCAGTAAAAACTAAAGCCAATACATCTGCTGCATAGCGTATAGTTCTCCAAAATTTGTACAATTCAACACTATTTATCCCTAATCCTAGCTAGATGAAATAGCTGATTTCTCCTTACGTCGAAAATTTGACACAATTATTCAAATGGTTGATTATTAATGGCTTATACGGTTTTTGTTTGGCCAAATATTTGGCCTTTAAAAGGAGAGATTTCCATGTCTAAGGTTATCGAAAATTATATTAATGGTGCTTGGGTAAAATCTAGTGCTACATCAAATTTTGAAATTATAAATCCAGCTAATGAAGAAATTATTGGTCTCACACCACTAAGCACTTCAAAAGATGTTGATACAGCTGTTAGTGCGGCAAAGATGGCGTTTAGCACTTGGAAGGATGTTCCAGTTATTGATCGTGTACAACCACTATTTAAATTGAAAATGCTACTAGGTGAAAATGCAGACAAGATTGCTGAACTCATAACTCGCGAGCACGGCAAAACTTTTAGAGAGGCTAAGGGTGATATTCTTCGTGGTATTCAAATGGTTGAGGTTGCCTGTGGAATGCCTAATTTAATGATGGGTGAAACACTTACTAATATTGCTAAAGATATCGATTGTACGGCAACAAAAAGACCAATGGGTGTATTTGCTGGGATCATGCCCTTTAATTTTCCAGCTATGGTTCCATTTTGGTTTTGGCCATTTGCTGTGGCGAGTGGAAATACTTTTGTATTAAAGCCAAGTGAGAGAGTTCCTTTAACTCAAATGTTTATTTTTGATTTAATCGATAAATGTGGTTTTCCAAATGGTGTAATTAATATGGTTCACGGTGGTGTGGATGTTGTTAACTCATTTTGTGATCATAAAGATATTAAAGGTGTTAGTTTTGTTGGATCAACTCCAATTGCTAAACATGTATATCAACGTGGAACTAGTAATGGCAAAAGAGTTCAAGCACTAGGTGGAGCGAAAAACTTTATGGTTATTCTTCCAGATGCAGCAATGGAGCAATCGGTAGCAGCTATGGTTGATTCTTGTTATGGATGTGCAGGAGAGAGATGTCTTGCAGGTTCAGTTTTAATAGGTGTTGGAGATGCATACCATAAAATGAAAGAACTAGTTGTAGCTAATGCTAAAAAAGTTATCACGGGTGATGGGATGGATTCAAAAGTTAGTCTGGGTCCAGTAATTTCAAAACAAGCAAAAGCAAGAATTCTAGCAGATATTGAAACTGCAATGAAAGAAGGTGCTGAGTTATTAGTTGATGGAAGAAATCCAAAAAATGATAAAGGTTATTTTGTTGGAGCTACCGTTTTAGATAAAGTTAAGCCAGGAACTTTAATGGCGACAAAAGAAATTTTTGGTCCAGTAATTGGATTAATGCAAGTTAAGACTATGGATGAAGCAATTGAGCTTCTTAATAGTTCAAACTATGCAAATACAACTTCAATTTTCACATCAAACGGAGGAGCTGCGAGACAATTTATCTCTAAGGTTCATCCTTCAATGGTTGGAGTTAATTTAGGAGTACCTGCACCAATGGCCTTCTTCTCTTTTGGTGGATCTAAAGATTCTTTTTTTGGAGATGTAAAAGTTCATGGATCAAGTGCCTGTGAATTTTTCACTGAAAGACATACATCAATGATTCGTTGGTATGAAGAGGGGATGAACGATGCAGTTTCTCCTATGTGGAAAGAATAAAAAAAGGAAAATAAAATGAGTAAAATACTTATCAAAAACGGACGAATTTTTTCAGCTCATGATGATTTTGAAGCTGATCTTTTTGTAGTTGATGGAAAGATTAAGGCAATCGGTTCTAATTTAGAATATTCAGCAGATGAAACTATTGATGCTCATGGATGCTATGTGCTTCCAGGTGGAATAGATGCCCATACTCATATGGAACTTCCTTTTATGGGAACTCATTCTGCTGATGATTTTGAAACTGGGACACTTGCAGGTTTTCATGGCGGAACAACTTCAATAATTGATTTTGCCATTCAAACTCAAGGTAACTCTCTGGCTGATTGTTTAAATACTTGGCATGAAAAAGCTGAAAAATCAGTAGGTGATTATGCTTTTCATTGTGCCGTAACAGATTTTAATGAAAAAACTAAAAAAGAAATTCAAGGTATTATTGAAAACGGAATAACATCATTTAAAACATTCATGGCCTATAAAGGTGCCTTGATGATTGATGATAAAATGATGCTTGGACTTATGAAAGAAGTGAGAAAGCATGGTGGACTAGTTACAGTTCATGCTGAAAATGGTGATATGGTTGACTCATTAGTAGAGCAATTTAAAAAAGACGGAACTCTTTCTCCAAAATATCACGCTCTTGCTCACCCTCCAATTGCAGAAGCAGAAGCAGCAAATAGATTTATGGATATGGCCCATCAAACTAACTCTGGTGTTTATATTGTTCACACGAGTGCTCGTGATACTTTAACTGAAGTTCGTAAGAAATTTTTAAGAGATCAAAGAGTGTTTGTTGAAACATGTGCTCAGTATCTTCTTTTAGATGATTCAGTTTATGAAAAACCTAATTTTGAAGGGGCTAAATATGTAATGAGCCCACCTATAAGAAAAAAAGACGATCAAGAAGCCCTTTGGCATGGTCTTCAGTGTGGACACGTTCACACTGTTGCAACAGATCACTGTCCATTCAATTTTTGTGGTCAAAAAGATATGGGAAAAAATGATTTTTCTAAAATACCTAATGGAGCAGCAGGAGTTGAACATAGACTTGAACTTGTTTACTCAGAAGGTGTTCGAAAAGGTCGACTTACAATGAATCGTTTTGTTGAAGTTATGTGCACCAATCCAGCTAATATTTTTGGACTGCACACTAAGGGAAGTTTAGCGATTGGTAAGGATGCTGATATTATTATTTTTGATCCGAATCAAAAACATACAATTAGTGCAAAAAATCATCATCATAATGTAGATAATTCTATTTATGAAGGATGGGAAGTTACTGGAAAAGTAAGGACAGTTCTTTCAAATGGAAAAATTGTTATTAGAGAAGGTAAAGCTGATCAAGTTGAACGCGGTCAGGGTAAATTTATAAAAAGAAAACCATTTAATTTTAGTTTATAGGAGATATTTATGGCTAGAAATGTAAAATGCGGAATTATTCAGTTAGCAAATAAAGTTGATACTGAAAAATCATGTGAAGAACACAGAATGGGAATGATAGAAGCTCATATCCCTTATATTGAACAAGCAGCAAAAGAAGGTGTAAAGATTCTTTGTTTTCAAGAAGTTTTTACAGGTCCTTATTTTTGTCCTTCTCAAGATTCAAAATGGTATGGTCTAGCAGAAAAAATTCCAGGTGGTCCAACTACAGTAAAAATGCAAGAGCTTGCAAAAAAACATTCAATGGTAATCATTGTTCCAATCTATGAAGAAGAAATGCCAGGTATTTATTATAATACTGCAGCTGTTATTGATGCTGATGGTGAGTACCTAGGAAAATATAGAAAGAATCATATTCCACAAGTCGCTGGTTTTTGGGAAAAGTTTTTCTTTAAGCCAGGAAATATGGGATACCCAGTTTTTAAAACTAAATACGCTACTGTTGGTGTTTATATTTGTTATGATAGACATTTCCCAGAAGGTGCAAGATGTCTTGGTTTAAGTGGAGCAGAGATTGTATTTAATCCAAGTGCAACAGTAGCAGGACTATCAGAGTACTTATGGAAACTTGAACAACCAGCTCATGCAGCAGCTAATGGATACTTTATTGCAGCAATTAACAGAGTTGGTACTGAAGCTCCTTGGGGAATTGGAGAGTTTTATGGACAATCATACTTCTGTGATCCACGTGGACAAATTATGTCAATTGGTTCTCGTGATAAAGATGAATTAGTAACTGCTGATTTAGATTTAGATATGATTAAACAAGTTCGTGATACTTGGCAATTTTATAGAGATCGCAGACCAGATTCATATACACAAATTACAGATCCAGGTGAAAGATAAATCATGAGTGATAGTAAACTTATAAATGAAGATCTAGCACCAGTTCCTGAATCAGAAAAAACATGGACAGCACTTAGTTATTTTTCACTATGGGTAGGGATGGCAGTTTGCATCCCTTCTTATATGATTGCGGCCAGTCTAATTTCAGCGGGCATGAGCCTGTATCAAGCAATGGCCTGTGTTTTTTTAGGAAACTTCATTGTTTTAATTCCTATGCTTTTAAATGGAAAAGTTGGAGCTAAATATGGAATTCCTTATCCAGTGTATGCAAGATCATCTTTTGGAATTCTTGGTTCAAATATTCCAGCCCTCCTTAGAGCAGTTGTAGCTTGTGGATGGTTTGGAATTCAATCATGGATTGGTGGAACAGCAGTGATGGCCGTTATTAAAATAATTTGGCCAGGCTTTGTTGATATCCCTAATATTCTTCCTGCCTTTATGGGAACTGCCACAGCACCATTTATAAGTTTTTTAATTTTTTGGGCAATTAATGTTTTCATTATTATTAAAGGTGTTCATTTTATTGAGTGGCTTGAAAAGGCATCAGCTCCTATTTTACTTCTATCTGGAGTTGCTCTTTTATATTGGGCAATAGATGCTGCAGGAACAAAGACTGGTGGCTTTTGGAGTGGATTTGAAACACTTGCTAATCAACCTTCAAAATTTGAAACTTCTGCCGAGTTTTGGAATGTTTTTATTCCGGGACTTACGGGTATGGTGGGGTTTTGGGCAACCATGAGTTTAAATATTCCAGATTTCACTCGCTATGCAAAAGATCAAAGATCACAATTTATGGGGCAAGCGCTTGGTCTTCCAACAACCATGACTTTATTTGCTTTGATTGGTGTTATGGTTACAAAGGCAACTGAGGTTGTGTATGGAACTCCACTTTGGGATCCTGTTCAAGTTGTAGAAAAATTTGAATCACCTTTTATCCTATTCTTTTCTATGTTCATTATATGTATTGCAACACTTTCAACTAATATTGCAGCTAATGTAGTGGGACCAGCTAATGATTTTTCAAATGCCATGCCAGATAAAATAAATTTTAGAACTGGTGGTTTAATAACTGCAGGGCTAGGAATACTAATGATGCCTTGGAAGTTAATTGCTGATCCTCAAGGTTATATCTTTACGTGGCTAATTGGTTATTCATCCCTTTTAGGTCCTATTGGTGGAATTCTACTTTGTGATTATTTTATAATTAGAAAACAAATTTTAAATGTTGATGATCTTTATAAAGCTAATGGTGAATATACTTATACTAATGGTTTTAATATTTCAGCAATTATTGCTTTTGTTTTAGGTGTGGTTCCTAATATTCCAGGTTTTTTATTAAAAATTGGAGTAATGAGTTCAATTCCTAGTTTTTTTGAAACAATTTATAACTATGCTTGGTTTGTGGGTTTACCACTTTCAGGGATAATATATTATGGTTTGATGAAATTTCAGTCATCAACTCAAGGGAGTAAAGTAAATGCCTAAAAATAAATTAGAAATGTATTCTAACGGTGTTCGTTTTGAGAACCCTTTTCTAGTTGGATCAGGTCCTCCATCAACAAATGGTAAAATTATTGCTAGAAGTTTTGAAGCAGGTTGGGGTGGTTCTGTTTTAAAAACATTTTCACTTGATAGTTCAAAAGTTCATAATATAGCTCCAAGATATGCAAAGTTAAATGAAGATGGAAAATGTATTGGTTTTACAAATAATGAGTTAATTTCTGATATCTCTTGTGATGAATGGCTTCAGTTTATTCGTGATTTAAAGAAAAATTTTCCTGATAAAGTTGTTGTGGCCTCTATTATGGAAGAGCCAAGTAAAGCAAATTGGCAGGAACTAACTGATAAAGTAGTTAAGGCTGGGGCAGACATAATTGAGTTAAATTTTTCTTGTCCCCATGGAATGCCAGAGCGAAAAATGGGTGGAGCCATGGGGCAAAATCCAGATATAGTTCAAGAAGTTACAAAATGGGTGAAGGATGCAGCTGATAAGGTTCCTGTTTGGGCAAAGATGACTCCTAATATAACTGATATTACTCATCCAGCTGAAGCTGCCTTAAAAGGTGGAGCCGATGGTTTAGTTGCTATTAATACAATTTTATCTCTTTCAAATATTGATATGAAAACTTTTAAACCCAATCCAAATGTAAAAGGTGTTTCCGCTTTTGGAGGTTACTCCTATAAAGCAGTTCGTCCTATTGCTCTAAGAATGGTTGGTGAGCTAGCGATGAAATTTCCAAACATTCCTATTTCAGGAGTTGGTGGAATCGTAGATGGTCACTCAGCAGCAGAATTTTTGTGTATGGGAAGTACAACACTTCAAGTTTGCACTGGAATTATGCTTGATGGTTTTAAAATGATTTCAAATCTCAAAGATGAGTTAACTGCAATTCTGGATGATCATAATATGGATAACGTAATGGAGCTTAAGGGCAAATCACTTGAGTATTTTGGTACAATGGCCGAAATGGCCAGACGCCTTGAAGAATCAAAGCAACAAACCAAGGCCCATACAAAAAATTTTGAGGGTGATAATATCGTTGATATTTCTAAATCGCTTTCAAATGAGTAATTACTTTAAGTAATATTTTTCAAGCTTTACTTATTTGTAGATTGTTGTAAAATTATTCCATGTGGAATAAAAATGAAATCATGGTCATAGATTTCGATTATAAAATTCTTGTGATTGAAGATGAACCATTATTAAGTGAGCTTATCAGAGAGCTTTTGGCATCTACAGAAGTTTTCACTAAAATAGATAAAGCTGCAAATGGTCTCGAAGCTTTAGTTCAACTCTCTAAATATAATTACGACGCAATTGTTTTAGATATTCAGATGCCTATATTGAATGGATTAGAGTTCATAAGGAGAGTTGTTCTAGATAATTCTTTTAGTACTGAAAAGATTCTTATTTTATCAGGTAATATTAATTCTGAACAAGTTGCAGAAGCAAAACAATTAGGTATAAAAAAAATAATTGAAAAGCCTTTTAGTGAAACTGATTTTTTACGAAGCCTTTCATTTTTTTTAAATTAATAAAATGAATAAGTTTGTCCTAGAAATCTTCTCAGAGTATCTTCTTCTACCCAAAATGAACCTTCTTTTTCAATAACAGTTAGTTTAGGAT
>CAYGTU010000027.1:0-22417 GCA_964352945.1 uncultured Bacteriovoracaceae bacterium | reverse complement strand
ATATAAAAAGCACTTAGGTGGTCCAAAAGTACGAACTGATCGTCAAGAGAGATGTACAAAAATATTAATGGGATCATTTAATAAAGAAGTTGATTACGTTTTGATGAATAAGATGTTTCCGGACTTCCCTAAGAAAAAATTTATTGAGCTTGTTGAAAAGGTTCGAACATCTCTTTTAAAAAGTATTGTAAAAAATAAATGGCTTTCCCCTGAAGCTAAGAAAGCGGCTTATTTAAAAATGAAAACAGCAAAATTACAGCTAGTCAGTCCTTCTACGAAGGCCGAGTGGGATTTTAATTTGCCTGGTAAATATAGTGATAGTGAATATCTTAAAAATAAAACCCAGTATGATATCTTAGCTATTAGTAAAAAGTTAAAAGAATTAGGTAAGCCTGTTAATAAAGATGTATGGTCAATGGGACCAATGACAGTTAATGCATACTACTCACCAAGTTCAAATAAATTTGTTATGCCGGTTGGAATTTTACAATATCCTTTTTATGACCCCAAGTTACCAGATGAGATTAATCTTGGAGCCGTAGGAGCAGTGGTCGGACATGAATTGGGTCATGGTATAGATGATAAAGGTGCTCAATATGACCATACTGGAAAGCTTCAAAGCTGGATGACCAAAATGGATATTGAAAACTTTAAGAAAAGAACTAATATTCTTGTAAAACAATTTGATAAAATTGGTCATAATGGTGCTTTTACACTTGGTGAAAATATAGGAGATCTTGTAGGTGTAACCTCTGCTTTTAATGCAGCTTTTCCAAGTTTAGAAAAAAGAAAAAATAAAAAACTTATGAAAAACTTCTACACTCAATATGCCCGAGTTTGGTGTGAAGTTCAGCGAGATAAATATAAAGAAAGACGTTTGAAAACGGATCCCCATTCTCTTGGTGTTGCTCGAGTAAATGAACAAATGAAACAACAGTATTACTTTCAAAAAGCATTTAGTTGTAAGAAAAATAGTAAAATGACGCTAAATAAATCTGAAAGAGTTAAATTATGGTAATACTCTTTTAGAGAAATATTCATTGAGGTTTTGACAGTTATTTTTTTTCAATAAGTCATCAATACCTTTTTGAATCTCAAAAAGAATATTTGTACCTTGGTATATAAAGCTGGTGTAAATTTGAGCAAATTTTCCACCAGCATCCCAAAATTGTTTTAGATCATCAAAACTATCAATGCCTCCAACTCCAATTAAGTCCATCTCGGGATAGTCTTTCATTTTTTTAAGTAATTCTTTTCTTAAGAATGAAGCTTTTTCTTTTAGGAGGTTTCCTGATACTCCACCTTTCCCCAGTTCAGGAATAATCGTTGTATTTGTTGCTATGATTCCTGAAAGGGCGAACTTATTTGCTAGTTTTAAAATATCATCAATATCTTTGAAATTAATATCAGGTGAGATTTTTAAAAATAAAGGTTTGTTCAATAAATCTCTAGGCCTTTTTACTGCATTTAAAATAATTTCTAAAGATTCAGATTTTTGTAGATCTCTTAGCCCAGGGGTATTAGGTGAAGATAAGTTTATTACGAGATAATCAGAAAAGGGTGCAAATTTTTCATAGAGGATTTCGTAATCTTTATATGCCTCTTCATCTGGAGTCAGCTTATTCTTTCCTAGGTTTATGCCTAAAGAAAAATTTCTATTATTAAATTTTTCAATTCTTTTGAGAACTTCATTCATTCCAGAGCCGGGAAATCCCATTGAATTTCTTAGAGACTTATCCTCTGGAAGGCGAAATATTCTTGGCTTCGGATTTCCCATTTGTGGCTCCGGTGTAACTGTACCAACTTCAATTGAACCAAAACCCATTTGAGCTAGTGGTAGAGTAACTAATCCATCCTTATCAAAGCCAGCGGCTAGACCAACAGGAAAATTCCAATTCAAATTTTTGGAATTAACTTGGTATTTATTACTTAATTCAATCGGTTTAAAAAAGGGGGAAATTAAAAAAGGAGCTTTCTGGTACAAAGTACTAAACAGATGATGGGCCGTTTCGGGGTCAAATTTAAAAGCCAAATTTCTTAATAAACTGTAATCAATCATACCCATCCTTTAGACGTAATTCTAACGACTTATGAATGGACATTCAAATAATTTAATGTATTTTTTTCAATTTTGATCTTTATCAATGAAGCAAGTTTATTCTACTGCTATAAGTCATTCACGGAGTATTTATATATGAGAATTAAACAATTATTTTTTGCCCTAGTTTTATGTCTATCTTTTAAAAGTGTCTATGCAGACGTTTATAGAATTGTAGATGATGGAAAAGAGGCGCTTCAGCTTAGAGTAGATTTAATTGAAAATGCCAAAGAGGAAATTCTTATTTCTTACTTTATCTATGCAGACGATAGAAACTCTAAACAATTTTCAGCGCTACTAAGAAATGCTGCTAGACGTGGAGTAAAAGTAAAATTACTAGTAGATCAAATGTTTAATGAAATTGATATTTATACGGCCACTCATCTAGCTCGTGAAGGTGTAGAAGTTTTAGATTACAACCCATTTAAACTTTTAAGATTGGGGCGATCATTAAAAAGATTGCATGATAAGATGATGATTGTAGATCAGGAATATATGGTTTTAGGTGGACGTAATATTGAAGATACTTATTATGATAATGCAGAAAAAAACTATGATGATAGAGATGTACTTATAACTGGTAACTCAATTAAAGTAGCAAGAAACTATTATTTAGAATTAATTAAAGCAGATCATGTTAAGTCTTCTCCAGTAATTGATCTTGAGGCAAAAAATCTTTCTAAAAGAAAAAGAAATAAACTATTAAAAAAATACTTAATTAACGAAGATAAAATTGATCATGCTGAAACTGACTTAGATAAAGCATATGAAAGCTTATCTTCTGAAGATGGAATTGAGATGGGACGTTCGGATGTATCAGTTTGGCTTGAGGGTCAAGAAGATGTTTCTAATATTACGTTTATTCATGATCCAATAACAGTTAAAAAGCAGAAAAGAAAAGATACAACAAGAGAAACACTTTACAATTTAATAAGAAATGCAAAATCAGAAGTAATAATTGAATCTCCTTATCTTGTTTTAAATAAAGAATTAAAAACATTATTAAAAGAAACAATAAATAGAGGAGTTTACGTTCGTATAGTAACTAATTCACTTGAAGCAACAGATGGTTATGCTCCTCAAGCTGCATATATAGGTCAAAGAAAGAAAATTGTAAAAATGGGTGTTGATCTTTATGAATTTGTAAGTAAAGACTGCTTTCATGCAAAAAGCTTAGTTATTGATAAAAAAATAGCAATTGTTGGTTCATATAATTTTGATCCAAGAAGTGCTTATCTTAATACAGAAACTATGGGGATGGTAGAATCTCCAGAAGTAGCAAAAACTCTATTAGAAGCTATGGATGTACATTTACAAATGAGTGTTAAGATAATGAAAAATGGTAAACCAGAAGGTAGTAAAAGAGCACTTCCAGGTTCATCATTTAAAAAGCGCTTAATTACTAGATTACTTCAATTTTTAGTGGTACCTTTTTTTAAATCTCAAATTTAAAAAAGGTAAGTAATGGCCCATTTATGGCTAAGAAGTGAAACTAAAGCTTTTGAAAGAAGAACTCCTCTAAGTGTACAAGCTGCTGAGCGTATTTTAGAGTCAGGTCATAGATTAACCGTAGAAAGTTTTGAAGACAGAATCTTTCCCTTAAGTAGTTATAAAGAAGTTGGCTGTAATATTACTTTTGATCATTGGAGTAAAGCTCCCAAAGACGCAATCATTCTTGGATTAAAAGAACTTGCTGATGAAAACTTTTCACTCACACATAATCATATACATTTTGCTCACGTTTTTAAAGGCCAAGAAGGTTTTAAAAGAACTCTCACTAGATTTAAAGAAGGCGGTGGTACTCTCTATGATTTAGAATATTTGGTTGATGATAAAAAGAGAAGAGTTTGTGCTTTTGGTTATTGGGCGGGTTATGTTGGTGCAGCAGTAGGTTTAAAAAAATTATTATTAAAGAAATTAGGTCTTGTAAGTGATTTTAAAATTCAATCTTATGAAGATAAAGCAAAGTACCTTATGGAGCTTTTTAAATTAAGAGAAATGTATCAAGAAAGTATTGATGCAATTGTCATTGGAGCTAATGGACGATGTGGAAGAGGTGCCATGGATCTCTTTAAAGAACTCGATATTAATATTATTAAATGGGATAAAAGAGAAACTCGAAAAGTTGGTCCCTATGAGAGTCTTAAGAATGTTGATATATTTGTAAATTGTGCTCTCATTACAAAAAAAATCCCTCCTTTTTATGTGAAAGAATTTATTTCAAAACAAAGATTAAGTGTCATTAGTGATGTTAGCTGTGATCCTACAAGTGACCTTAATCCATTGCCAGTTTATAATAACATTACAACTTGGGAAAAACCGTTTATCAATATTGGCTCAGATATTGATCTACTTGCCGTAGATAATTTACCAAGTATTTTGCCCAAAGAAAGTAGCTTAGATTTTTCAAATCAGTTAATAAATCATCTCATTGAATTTTTAAATGACCGAAATTACTCTGTATTCACTGCAGCAAAAAATGTTTTCGATTCTGCTCTGCAAAATATGTAAGGTTTAGTTAGTATACAGAAATAGTCAGCTTTGATTAAATCATTGAAATTTCATCAAAGGAGATTATAAATGCGTCTTTTAATAGCGTTAGCTATTTGTATGATTTCAGCAATTTCTTATGCTCATACAATTACACAAAACAGCAATAGTGTCTTAGTGACAAGCTTAAATTTAAAAACTGAATTTAATAAAGAGGCTTTGTTAACAAATCTAGAAAAAGTTATATCGACTCATTTTGCAGTAGAAAGTCTAGAGCAAGTTAATGAAGTAAAGCATAAAGAAGTAAAGACTGAGCCAACAATTGCTTATAAACGAGACCTTTATTATTTAATATCTTTTAAAGATAAAAAGGTTGGTAAAGCACTTTTAACTGTTAATGAATTATATACGAGCTGCAGTGACGTTGAAAAATGTAATGAGAGTATAGTTTTTTCTATTAAAGGGCCTATCAACTTTTATAAAAAACATTTCGATTTTAATCAAAGTGTTTTTGGCGAAAACTTAGCTTCAATTTCAGTAGCAGTGCTAAAGCAAAAGGAGAATCTTCAAGTTTCTTCAAATTTCGCAAATGGATCTAATCATTTAACGACATGGTTAACAAAAATGGCGATGTCAAAAGTAGATATTAAAGCAGAAAATGTTTTAAGCTTTTTTAGAGAAAACTTAATAAACCTTAACGAATCAATAATTAAATAGGAGTAGCTATGAGAATTTTATTATTATCAGCTGTATTATTAGTTATTTCTTGTAGTCAAAATAAATCTGGTGGAAATAATTATAAAGTGTATAAGAATTCAAACATCTTTGAAAATCAAATGATTGTTAAGGGTGACCTAAAACAAATTGAATCAGAGTTACAGAAAATGAATGTAAACTTTGATATAATGTATTCGGATTCAAATGATGTTTATCACTTAAATCTTAATACAAAGAGCATGGAAGAGCTTACCGCTACTATAGGTCAAATTAATTCTTTATCTTCTGTTGAGTTTGCTGAGGCAAATCTTCAAGTGACTAAAAATTCAGTTGGAACAAAAGATCCTCTATTTTTAGATCAATGGGCACTTAATAATATTGGACAAGATAATCCAGCAAGTATCCGTGGGACAATTGGTGCTGACCTTGGTGCTTTAAAAGCGTGGGAAATTACTAAAGGTAGTAAAGAAATAATTGTAGCAGTTATTGATACAGGTATTGATTATTTACATCCAGATTTACGTTCAAATATGTGGGTTAATAAAAAAGAATTAGAAGGTGTTGCTGGAGTTGATGATGACGGTAATGGTTATGCTGATGATGTCTATGGTTGGAACTTTATAACCATGGGAAGAACAGAACCATACTATGGCCAGTTAGGTCACCCAGATCCAATGGATGATAATAGCCATGGTTCACACTGTGCAGGTATCATTGGTGCTTCTGCTAATAATTTTGTTGGAATTAGTGGAATAAATCATCATGTAAGTTTAATGGCACTAAAATTTTTAGATAAAGATGGTAGTGGATCAACAATGGATGCTTATAGAGCAATCCGATATGCAATCGTAAATAAAGTAGATGTAATGTCTAACTCATGGGGCGGCGGAGGCTACTCTAAAGTTATGGATTATGGTGTTAAATTAGCTAATGAAGCAGGAATTTTATTTGTTGCTGCTGCTGGAAATGATGAATCAAATAATGATTATACAGATTCTTTCCCAGCTAATATCAAACAACCAAATGTTATAAGTGTGGCTGCTTCAGACAATAAAGATCAGCTTGCTTATTTTTCAAACTACGGTTCTAAAAATGTTCATATTGCAGCACCAGGTGTAGCAATCATGAGTACGATACCTAGATCTAAAGCAAAAAATGATACTGGTGCTTATGCTTCTTTTTCAGGAACTAGTATGGCAACCCCGTATGTTGCAGGAGCAGCAGCTTTAGTTTTATCTCATGTAACAAATTTGAAAAAAAATCCAATTGAGTTAAAGAATATACTATTGTCAACAGTAGACATACTTCCACAACTTAATGGAAAAGTTTCTTCTAGAGGTAGAATTAATGTTTATAGGGCCTTATCAGCGGATAAAAATGTAATTGTAAAAGATAGTGAAGTTATTACTGAAGATCTTGAAATTAATTCCCCTCGTTATAATACAGAAGTATTTGATAAGGTTTGGAAAATTTCAAAAGAAGGCGCAAAAAAGATACGTTTAAATTTTTCAAATGTAATGCTTGATCACGGTTATGACCTTATTTCTATTTATGATAAAAATAATGTGAAAGTTTATAATTTTGAAGAAGACTTTCCAATGGGAATGAATTCACCTTGGATTGAAGGTGATACTGTATATGTCAGAATGGCTAATGCACTTGTACTTATGAAGGTGCCAGTTGATAAAATCTATAATACTCCAGGAGAAGGGTTTAATGATGGGGCATTTGCTTGTTCAACATTACCTGATGGAAAATATGAATGTACAAGTTTTAAGAGTTCAAAACCGTATGCAAACTTTGACAGTGAAGGGTTCACTATTAATAGCTTTGATTACACATTATAAAACGAGGTAAATTATGAAATTTATATTATTAATTCTTTTTGTTATATCTTGCGGACCTTCAAAAGAAATTGTGAAGGCTCCAAAGAAAAATTTAGACCCTAAAGTTGCAAAGATTGAATTTGTAAAAGGCGAAGATAAATTGTTTGTTAATCAATGGAACTTTAAATCTATTAATGCAGATAAAGTGATTGCTAGCCATCAATCATCAAAGATAATTAATATTGCCATGGTTGGAACTGGGGTTGATTATAACCATGAAGATTTACAGGCCAATATTGAAATTAAAAAAAATGCAAGAACTGAAGAATCTGAAATTGGTGCAGATTTTGTAGATGGCGATTTAAAGGCTTATGACTCTTTTGGTGAGGATACTGAAATTGCAGGTGTTATTGCAGCTGTTCATGGGAATGGAAAAGGCATCAAAGGAATCTTAAAAGATGCTAATTTAATTCCAGTAAAATACATTGATGAGAATGGACAAGCAAGTATGGCAGATTTTTATCAAGCAATAAAATATGCCAATAGTAGAAATCCACACATAATTTATTTAAATTTAGTAGAGATTAAATTTTCTAATAATGAAGAATACAAAAAAACCGAATTAAAAATGCTACAGAAAGTTTTTGAAGAATTAGAAAAGAAAATGATTCCAGTTGTTGTTGGTGCAGGTAATTCGGATAAAGAATTTCCAACTAGTGAAATTGAAGAATTTATTTCAGTAAAAAATAATGTAATTGTTGTTTCTTCATCTGATCTAAATAAGAAAAAGTTTTGGTTAGCAAATTACTCTAGAAAGTTTGTTCATTTATTAGCACCTGGAAAGGACATTCAAACAACTAAAAGAGGTAATGCTTACACAATTACTAGTGGTTCAAATATAGCAGCAGCTCACGTAGTTTCTGCTCTGGCCTATTTTTTGAATAAAAATGGTCAAAAATACACAGCAACTGAACTGAAAAATATTCTTTTAACAAAAGGGATTGATGATACAAATTCTCCTTATGTTTTATCTAAGGGTGTTTTAAATTTAGAAAAATTTGTAGAATAGGATTAGAAATAAATTGATTTATCAATTCAAAGGCCCATTTTAATGGGCCTTTTTTTTATGCTTGAGTATTAAATTGTTTTGGTGTTCCACAATATGGACAAACAGACCAATCTGGTTCTAATTCTTCATTACATCCAGTACACATAGGATCATCATCATCATGCCAGTGATCCCCTTTATGATAAATGATTTGTCCGATAATGACTAATACGGGAATTGTTGTAGCAATTTGTTTAACAAGAAAAATAGTAGAGTTTTCTATGTAAGCTGTGATTGCTAAGATTCCAAAACCAAGTGCTAACATCACGTGGTATGTCATGGATAAATCTCTTACTTCTTTATGTACGTGTATTTTATAAATCTGAAACCAATAGCTTATACACAGTAAAATTACGGCTATCCAAGATAGTTCTTTCATAGTTCCTCATTTAAAAAATGATATTATCAATTTCACTTGCTGCTTTAAAATCTAAGTCACTTATTCCATCTACATCATGGGTTTGATATTTAACTTTTACTTTTCCAAATTTTACTTCTAAGTCAGGATGATGATTAAGTTTTTGGGCGATCCAAGCTATTTGATTCACAAAAAGTATAGTTTTGTAATAACCCTTTAATTCATAATCTTTTATGATGAACATATTTTCTTTATCAAAAGTCCAGCCTAAATGTTTTTTAATGAGTTCATTAATTTCTGTTTCAGAAAGTTTTGTTGCACTCATGATAAATGTTTCCCGATCATCTCTTCGTCATCTTCTTTTGATTTTTTTTCAAAAAGTGGTTCATAGCTTTTTAATTCTCTCGATTTATTTACATAATCTATTAAGTTTAATTCTTTTAATGCAAACATGTCTTGAAAATTATCTATTATAAAATATAAAGGTTGAACGATGTCAATTCTAAAGGGAGTTCTTAAGCATTCTAGTGGGTCCATCTTTTTATAAACTGGAGCCTCACTCTCTAAGCAAGAAATAGTCTCTTCTTTACTTGATAAGATTCCGCCACCGTAAACTTTTAAACCTTGCTCTGTTCTTATTAAACCAAACTCAATAGTGAACCAGAACAATCTAAATAAACGCATCCGATCACTTTCAGATGCTTTGAGTGCCGTTTGCCCGTAATGCTGAAGAAAGTCAGCATAAGCTTGATTAGTTATAAGTGGGCAATGCCCAAACAACTCATGAAAAATATCTGGCTCTTGCAGATAATCTAAATCTTCCATTGTTCTAATAAATGTTGCCATTGGAAATTTTCTATTGGCAAGCAAAGTATAAAATTTAGTGGGACCGATTACAGCAGCTACGGGTTCGACCTTCCAACCAGTAGCTTTCATTAATCTCTCGTTAACATCACTGTACTGAGGAATCTTGTCTTTACTAAAATTTAGTATTTCCAGACCCTTTAAGAATTCGTCACAAGCGCGATTTTTAACAATCTCTAGCTGGCGAGTAATTAAAATATTCCAAATTTTATCTTCTTCTTCCGTATAATGGCAGTTTCCATATTCATCAGGAATTTTAGATATATACTTATGTTTTTTACCCATATTCTCCTCAATTATAAGCTTTAATATACTTATAAATACAGATATTTACAAACCTCAGTGCACAGACAATCTATAAATATAGTGCCAATTACGGTGTAAAAATGTGCCTGCCAGAGGTGTCAAAATAATCGTCAGAGGCCATTTTATTTTTAACGGAAACTCCTATGTTATTAATTTTTGGAATTATTTAGCCCAACTTACATGACTAAACTTGTCATGATTATTGCATATAATGCTTTAGAACTTCGTTTAATAAGGATTAGAAATGGGAAGAGAGTTTTATAGGTTTATACCTATAATCATGTTTGTATTGCTTATAACTAGTCTTAAGGCTTTTGCAGCTACTACTAGTACAAAGCTTTCAACACAAGATTCTATCAATGATTTTTGGGATAGAGTTAGTGGATCTACAAGTAATACATATCAAAATAATGGATTTGTTGACGCGAATAAATCCTCGAGTCTAGATTCATGGAATCGTCTCAATTACAAAATGACGAGTGTTGATTCTTTGAATTTAGATTTTGTAATTAATAAAAATTTTACGGGCGAAGAAAAGTGGACCATTAATGATCCTTTTATTGGATATACTAGGTCTAATATATTTAAAACAAAATCTTCTTCTTTTGGACTTGGTTTTAGAGTCGGAATTCCATTAAGTGAATCTTCACGTCTAACACAAAATAAAATAACTTATCTGTCAGTTGTTCCAAGTTTTTCTTTTAATTATGGTATTTATTCATTTGCAGCTTTAGCTATACTAACTAGACATATTTATGAATATGAATCCGATATTAATGGCTCTATTAATAAAATGTGGTCCCTAACATCATTACTTGTTAATAGTTTTCAATTAGCAAAGAAGTGGAGTACGACCGTTGTCTTAGTCTATGTTAATACTGTTAATTTTGGTAATGCGGCTCAGGCAGATCAATTTTTCCACGATGAGAGTATTTCATATCAAGTAAACAAGAGTCTTTCATTTTCTGTGGGACATTCAATTGGGGGAAGACTGGTAGATTATTCATCAGGTAGAGATGAGGTATTTAATCTTTACGATATTAAAGCATCACAATTTTATACAAATTTTCAATATAATTTTTAAAGAGAAAGGACAGGGGAGTAAAATGAAAAGATTATCAATGTTAACACCAGTATTAATGGCACTACTATTAAGTAGTTGTGCCAAAAAATTGAAAGAGGAAAAAGCCTACAAAGGAATTTTTAATCAAGATAAAAAAACGATTCCTTGTGTTGATTCTCCATGTCTCTATTTGCCAAGTGTTGTTGAAACTCCAAGAGAGGTAACAGCTTCACGCCCTCATTGGATGGGAGAAGCAAAGTTAGTTAAATTTAAAATAAGAGAAGAATACATTGAAGTTGTTGAACTTGAAAAGGATAAACGTTTTGATGATAATGAGCAAAATAGTCACCCTGTTATTAATATCCCAGTAAAGCATATTGATTATCAATGCAAGAAAGATGAGTTTGGACAGTGTACGAATAAAGAAGAAGAAGATAAAGATAAGAGATGGGATCAGAAGAAAAGAGTTGATATCGACTTTTCAGATATGAAAGTTCTTGAGACAAATTTTTTACCTATATCACTAGATAATTTATTCGGAAATTGTTACGCTGAACAAGCTCAAAGGATTACAGACGTTAAAGTGGATGGAACATCTGTTAATATAGAACTTGAAAAAACTTTTAAAACAAATATTGATTGTGCGGAAGAGTTGAACTCACTCTCTCATTTAACTTTTGCAGTAAAGTATCATTATTCTTTTATTCAACTTGATCAGTTAGCAAGTAAAGATTATGAAAAAGTATTATACTCAAAAGAATCAGAAAACAAATTCGGATTTTTCACGACTGATCATGATTATATTGATGTAGATAATAGAAATACAGATGGAACAGAATTCAAATTATTAAATAGGTGGAACCCAAATAGAGGAGCAATTCCTTATTTACTTTCTGATAATTTCTATAAAGAAGAAAATAAAGTTCTTCTAGAAAGTACCAAGATAGCTATTGAGAAAATAAATAAGTCTTTAAAGTTAGCAAATTCTAGTCTTTCTATAACACTTGAAAAAGCAAATGGTAGAGCTGCAGGGGATTTAAAAAATAATGTAATTGCCCTTGTTGAAGATCCACAGGCAAGTGGGATTATCGGTTATGGCCCTACTGTTACAAACCCAGCAACGGGAGAGATTATTCACGGTCGAACAGTTATGTATGCAGGAACGATGAAAAAATTTATTAGAAGGGCCTATGATGAACTCATTGAGCTAGAAGAATTAGATCTTGATGATGCAATTGATAGAATTTCAAGTGCTGCTAAGGATTTAGGGCTAATTGATGATGGAATTAAGTCGGATGTATCAAAAGTTTCTAGTATTGAAGTTCCCCTGAAGAATTTTGATTCAAAAAATAATTCTAAACTGTTTAAAAATATTGGTTCACTAAGCAAAGAAGATTTATCTAAGGGTCTATTAAATAATCGAAATACTCTTCAATCTAAAGGATTAACAAGTCTTTTACATAGAAATGACCAAGACAGCCTTGCTCATATTGGTAAGTTTGAAAAAGCTTTCAAGCAAGTTGAAGAATTATCAAAAGAAAATTATTACCACGCGGATAATTTTAATTTTATTGGTGCAGCTCAAGCCTGCGACTCGAAAAAAATATTAAAGGAAAAACTTGGTGGTTCCCTTAGACCATGGGAAAGTTTATCAGACACAGAAAAAACAATTGTAAATGATACTCTTATGCCTTGCTCATGGATACCTACTTTAGTTCATGAATTTGGACATAATTTAGGTTTACGTCATAATTTTAATGGATCAGAAGATAAGGATAATTACTATACTGATGCCCAATTAAAATTGATGGGGATTAATCATAGTATTTCTTATTCATCAATTATGGATTATTCATATTCAAGTATTAATGAACTTCCAGTTATGGGGAAATATGATATAGCGGCCCTTCAATTCGGATATGCTAGAGAAGTTCAAATGAGTGATGGATCAGTAAGCAAGATAAGTGAAGAGGGTGATGTTGACTCTTATAGAGCTAGTATTGAGTCTAGAAAGAAAGACAGACTAAATCTTATAAATCTTGAACTTACAAAATTACATAAATCTTTAAAAGCAAAAGGTGTAAAAGCTGATCAAATTAAACTTGCTTTAAAAGAAAAGAAGTCAAAACTTGAAAAAGCTATCCCGGCTGTTAAAGAAGGTAATTTTGAGCAATTACTTTCAAATATAGAGTCTGAGAAATTTAAAAGAGATGAACAAATTAATGAACAAATTGAAGCATACACTCTTGAACTTAAGGTTTCTGGTGTTGATTCAGTGGAAATTTCTAAAAAAGTCTCAGCGAAAAAAGAAGAATTAGAAATTGCCACTCCTAAAGTAATTGAAATAAAAGATTATGCATTTTGTACAGATGAGCATGTTTCAGCAAATGCTGCTTGTAATAGATTTGATGAAGGTTCAAGTTTAACTGAAATAGCTAAGCATTATGTTAGTTCATTTAAAAAGACATATGAAAGAAGAAATAAAAAAGGTGATAATCAAACATTTTCTATCTATGAAGATGCTTCTTACTTCAGTCGAGTGTACTCTACAATGAGAGGCTTAAGGCTTTTCTTTGAGCTTTACGATAGAATTACAGGGATGTATCCAGAAGAAACTAAACCAGATAGTCCACTTTGGGAATCTATGGAGTTCTTAAAAGATATTAAGGGAGCTACTTATGAAGCAGGTAACTTCTTTATAGATACTATTAAAACACCAGGTCTTCATTGTATGGTCTCTCTACCAACTGGTGGTCTTGCAATTGTTCCAATTTCAAATGTTGCACCAACGGCGATAACTTGTTTTGATGAAGAAAATGTCCAGTTAAGAAGTGGATTTGAAGTAATTGGTGAAGTTGGAAAGCTTATTAATAATAAAAAAGATCCAAGAAACAATAATCCTTATGTTGATCAAATCGATGTTAGAGGTGTATGGATGGATAAAGTACTTGCCGCTCATTTTTTAACTACACGAGAATTAGGTTCAAGCATTTTTGATTCATATACAAAGAATTTCTTAGATATTTCTGATTTTAGAGAAAAAACGATTTCAGCTCTTTCTGAATTAATGATGGACCAAATAAAAACTAATAAGGTTGATATTAAGCTAGCTGATGGTACATATATTAGTGCTGACGATGAAAATAATCCATTTAACAATCCTGAGGGATACACATTTAATGCATCAGATGACCACGTAATTGTACAATCACTTCATGGTGGGATTAATAGAATGTTTGGTTTATATTCTGCAAAAACTAATATTCTTAAACCTATGATTCTAACATACAACCAGCAAGGTGCTAGTCGTGAGGATATTGAAGACTCGTCTAAACTTTTAAAACTTTTTAGAGTAACTAAAACTATTGGTGATGCAACTGGTATTGAAAAGACCGATGAATTAATCATTGATTCAGGTCGTTTTATCGCTCTTAGAGGTAACTCATTAGCATCAACAAATATTCAGCTTTATAAAAAGATAATAGCAGCAGAAAAGATGGATAAAAAAGATCTTGAATCAGCATTATATAATCTAGAAAAACCTGATCTAGTAAAAATTAAAATAGAAGCTCGAGCAAAAGATTTAAAAGAAAAACTTGCTCAAAAACAGGCTGAATTAGAAGACAAATATTCAACCGATCCTGATTCAACCTCGATTGTAGATCATGAACTTAAAATATTTAAAAATAGTTTAGAACAGTTGTATCCTGAAATAGAATCTTCTAATGTTGTTAAAGCAAAGAAATTAGGACCCAACTTTATTAGAATGTTTTTACAGGGAACTCTTCCAAGTAAGAATAATATAGTTGAAGTTCTAGGCATCTTACCCGAAAATTTTGCCACCGATTCAAACGATACAATATAATTAAAAAAGGGCCTCTAATGAGGCCTTTTTAATTCAACAAAATATCGAATGAATTTTTATTTTTTTTAATAGGGTATGATTTATCCTTAATAACCTGTTGCGCCCATTCATACATCTTATCTGGACTCCAGTAATAAACACTTTTAGTGTCAGGATTATTTGGTGATGCCCAAGTTTTATCTGTAAATAATAAAGTAAAAATAGAAATCTTATCTTTAATATTATTTAGCTCCATTGGCTCAGTTCTTTCCTCTGAGTATAAATTTGAATTATAAGGTCCAATTAACTCTTCTGGAATATGGACATAATCGGACCATAGCTTTCCAAGATTTTTATCATAGAGATTAGTCTTAATTAAAAAACTCATAGCATAAGCACTACAACCTGATCCTGTATTTTCCAGAGGGCTATTAGGTAGCCCATAGTTAAATTGATTATTTTTAGCTAAAAACATATCGATATGATTATTGAGTTGGATGCATTGTTCTCTGTTTATCTTATAGATCATTCTTACAGCTTCAGAGCGTTGCATATTAAGCTCTACGTCAGGCTCAATATCTTCTTTGGTCTCTATTTTACCCTGAAAGTTATGTAGTAAAGTGGCAAGTCCAGCTCCCTTAAAAAGAACTAGTTTTGTTGATTCTTTTTTACTTTTGCGGGCCATTCCTGTCCATCGATCAATTTTTTGATCAGGACATTGTAGAGTTATACTTACATGTCCTAGCGAATGAGAATAGGATCTAAAAAAGGCATATAATGAATTTTTAACTGTTGAAGAGACCAAGTTTTTGGGACTACTCCAATCAATACCAAAAGGAGATTTATGTACATTAAAAATCAGCTCTCCCTGGGAGAAAGCATTAAATGAAAATAATAATAATATTATTTTAATCCATTTACCCATTTGCTAATCCTATTACATGCTTCAACTATCTCCTCTTCACTCAAGGCATACGATAATCTGATATGTCCTTCGGCTCCAAAAGCTGAACCAGCTGTGCTGGCAACTAATCCTTTTTCTAGAAGATCCATACAAAAATCTTGTGATGTTTTTATTAATTTATCACCACTGGTTTTTCCTAAAATTTTATCAATATTGCAAAAAAGATAAAAAGCACCTTCAGGTTTATTACATTTAATACCTGGGATTTTATTTAAATTTTCAATTAAAATATCTCTTCTCTTTTGAAAGATTTTTGTTTTCTCGTCTGACCATTGTTGGCCATGATTAATTGCCTCGATTGCTGCCATCTGAGAAATAGAAGAAGCACCTGAAGTAAACTGACTTTGTACTTTAGAAAATGTTTTTGCCAATACTTCATTTGATAAAGTGTATCCAATTCTAAAACCAGTCATGGCATATGATTTAGAAACACCATTTACTAAAATTAATTTATCCATTAGTTCGGGGTATTGAGAAAAACTTGTATATTCGTTGGTAAATTTAATATTATCATAAATTTCATCACTTATAATAAAGCAACCTGCTTCATGTAAAATATCTTTAAGAGTCTCAATTTCCTTTTTATGATAAAGTGTTCCGGTAGGGTTAGAAGGATTTGTAAATAAAAAAGCCTTTGTTTTATTAGAAATGGAAGCTCTCAATTGTGAGGCACTAATTTTATAATCATTTTCAAGAGTAGTATTAATTATTATGGGAATTCCACCGTTAAACTCTACCATTTCTTTGTAGCTAACCCAAAATGGTGCAGGAATAATTACTTCATCTCCAGGGTTAATAAGACTGATGAAAATATTCATGAGTGATTGTTTTGCACCTGTTGATACTACGGCTTGTGAAGGCTTATAATCTGTTCCATAAGTTTGATTATACTTATTACAGATAGCTTCTTTTAACTTGGGATATCCTGGAACAGGTGAGTATCGAGTAATGTTTTCATCTAATGCTTTTTTAGCAGCGTCTTTTACAAAATCGGGAGTATTAAAATCTGGCTCCCCTAAACTCATGCTAATAACATCGTTTCCTTTAGCTTTTAATTCACTGGCTAGTCTTGCCATTAATAAAGTTTCAGATTCATTTAAGGTCATTACTCTTTTTGCTAAATATTCCATAAGTTTTCCTTATAAGTTTCTTTTTGGGTTAACCATTAGATTACCCATTAGAATTCCTGCTACAATTGCGATTGCAATTATAAGCATATTGGTTGCTGTTTCTATACCTTGAATTAAGTTTTTTTCAAAAAGTAACTGAATGCTCTGGAAGGCAAAGACTCCTGGAACGAGTAAAATTGTTCCGGGTGCTAACATGATATGAGCAGGTTTTTTCATCAAACGAGCAAAGAGATTACTGGATATAGCCACTAGAAAGGCACTGATAAATGTTCCAGTTTCAGCTCCGAGTTTTGGTTTAAATACATAGAGAGAAAGCGTGCTTATAGTACAGGCAAGTAGCATCCATGAGTACTCTTTGAAAGTTGCTCTGAAATTAATCATAAATCCAGTTGCAGTTATTAGTAGGGCAACAATATTATACCATTCGGGTAGATAGATTCCAGCCAGTGTAACTAACTCTTGTCCTGGAGGAGTGATTTTATGAGCGAGATATACACCGAAAGCTAACTTTACAACAGTTACCATTCCACCCATCAATCTTGAGGTACCGCTAGTTAAATGGTTAGCGGCCAATTCACTTATCGCCATTGTAATGGTGTAACCAGGTAGTGGCATGATCAAGGCACTAATTAAAACAACAGTATGATGAATATTAAATTTTACAGGTAAAAGATAGACTATTGAAGTGACTAGAAAAGCTGCAACAGCTTCAAAAATATCTTCTATTCGAAGTGGTCTTCTATAAATATTTAAAATTGCTACTAAAGCTGAAAGTAAACTTGCAAGAGCAATATCAGAAAGATTTCCCCCAGAAAGATAACTCACTGATGAGCTAACCATAGCATAACCTGCGATAGTTGCCAGTTTAGGATAATGGTTTCCCAACTCTCTAATGATTTTAATTTTTCTTAATCCAGCATCAACGTTTATAATGCCGGTATATACTTGTTCAGCAATTTCATCAATTTTGATTAATTTAAATAAATTGGTAGATGCTGGAGTTACTCTTGTTAGGCGAGAAATATTTTTCTTTTCGATATAAAATGAATAATTGATTGATGTTGGAGTGGAGAAAAATTGACCTTTTATGCCTAAGTTCTCGGAAGTAGACGATAAAATAGATTCAAGGCGATGTGAAGAGGCTCCTGCTTCATGCAGAGCTATTCCCATATTTACTACAAATTCCATTTTTAATTTATTTAAACGTTCCATATTTACTCGTAATTTTTATATAGTATATTGATAAAACTTCGAAAATTCACTATATTAGTTCAATGGGTAAGGGCATCATTTTAATTATTCTTCTTCATACACTCTGTGTAAGTGCTTCTGACATAAAAATTGCAGTTATTAGTGATTTAAATGGAAGCTATGGTAGTACTCAATATTCTAAAAATATTAGTAATTCCATAAATGATATCATAGCGAAAAAGCCAGACTTAGTTATTGCAACAGGTGATCTGGTAGCTGGAATGAGTACCAAACTCTCTTCTTCTACTTTTAAAACTATGTGGGAATCATTTCATAAAGAAGTGACTCAAAAACTTAAGGTACATGGAATAAAATTGTTTGTTACTCCTGGTAACCATGATGCTTCTTCTTATAAAGGGTATAGTAGGGAAAGAGTTGAGTTTTCCAATCAGTGGAAACTTGAAAATAGTCCAAAAGTCGATTTTATTAGTTCTGAATTTTATCCATTCCGCTATGCTTTTACTTTTAAAAATAGACTCTTTATATCTCTTGATTCAACAACAGGCCTTGAGTTTACTAAAAAATCTAATGGTCAAAATACAGATCAATACCTTTGGTTAGAAAGGATATTATCATTTTCAAATGAATATGATCAAATAATTGTTTTTGGTCATATTCCTATTATTCCAGTCGCAAGAAGTAGGGAAGATGGTTATATAAAAGATAATTTTGGATTACTAGAATTATTTAAAAAGTATAATGTTAATTATTATCTTAATGGGCATCACCATACTTATTATCCAGGTGAAATAGAGGGAGTTAAGCATATCACTCAAGGCTGTTTAGGTAGTGGAGTAAGATCTCTGATTGGTGGTTCAACAGACAAGCAGCCCGAGTCCTATACTTTTTTAACTCTTGGAGCAGATGAAAAGGTTGAAGGAATAATGGCGAGATCTCTAAATAAAATTGATCATCAAAATCTTCCAGACCAAATTCTTTTTAAAAGCAAAGTAATGTATAGGATTGATTAGAAAGGGTAATAATCTTTTAGGTAGTACTCTTTTTCTTTATTAATTTTATTTGCTTGTAGTGCTAAATTTCTAATAAATCGATAGGGAAAGATTCTGCTTGCATAATTTGCAAGCCACGTTGGTAAACTGCCCGCTGGATCAACTTGAATTTCTAAAACGAGTTCAGTTTTATTTTTTTCAGCGACTTTTATGGTAATCAAACCTGTTAGAATTTTTCCTCTTACATAATTTGTTTGGAGAGGGTAGAAATCTTCTACAGAAGTTAATTTGATCTGAATTTTTTTATTAAGTTTATCAATGATTGTTTCTGTTTTAAACACAAAGTCTCGATCAGAAAAAGGCCAGGGAGAATCAGTAATATTATATTCTATTCGATTGAAGTCATCTTTTCTTTCAAGAGTTTTAGAGCTGACATAATTGGGTGCCCATTCAGCCTTTCTTTTTACATTGGCCAGTACAGATAGGACGATATTAAAAGGAGCATTGATAATGGCTTTTGATTTTATAGGGACCATTTTGCCTTTATAGCCTATATCTTCATAAACAATTACATCTTCTTCTGTTCTTATAACTTCCCATTTAGCAAATACGGGAGAGTTTAAGAGGAGGAATATAATTAAACTAAAATAATTCAAATTGAACATGTGCATCTTCTAGCTTTAGTAGTTCTACTTTTAAATCTTTTCCTAAGTTAAAATCTCCAATATCTCCATTGGAATTAATTATCCGATGGCAGGGAATGACAAAAGGAATTGGATTTCTGTTAAGAGCAGTGCCTATGGCCTGAAATCCTTTCATGTCTAGATGCATGGCTATGTCTTTATAAGTAGCTACTTCACCATATGGTATTTGAGAAATAAATTCTAAAACTTGTTTTTGAAAATCAGAGCAGTTCTCAAAGTCTACTTCTGTAGTAAAAATATCTCTATTTCCATTGAGATATTCTGTCATCTCCAAAAGAAACTGTAAGTGATGCGCCTCAAGCTCAGTTGTTTCATAACTCGGTCTACTTTCAGTGATTTTTGTTAGCTTATGGTTTTTAAAAGTGGCCCATAATTCAATTTTATTTGGACCTTCGAATTTGATGGCAGTGTACTTATATTCCATTTATATACTCCGTTATATTATCTAATGCATCTTCAATGATATCTAGAACATTATTAAAGCCAATTTCTCCCCCGTAATAGGGGTCTGGGACATCTATATATTCTTTATTGGATTTAAAATCAGAGAAGAGTTTAATTTTATTTTTATCTCTTTCACTGCAGTTTTTTAATAATTCTTTTTGATTCGATCTATCCATAGCTAAAATAAGATCGTATTCACTTATTTTATCAAATGATATGTTTTTTGAAATTGTAGTAAGTTCAATACCTCGAGTTCTTGCAGCTTTTCGCATTCTCGTGTCGGCCTTTTCTCCGTTATGGTAGGCGCTAGTGCCACTTGATTCAACTGCTACGTCACTTATATTTTGTTTATTTAAATAATTTTTGTAAACACCTTCAGCCGCCGGTGATCTACAAATATTTCCTAAACAAACAAACATTATCTTTTTCATAGTTAAATTGTAATTCTCACTTAGCGCACTGGCCAATATTTTTTTGGTCTCGCCGCATGATGACATTTTTACGATTAATAGGTTATATTAAGCTTAATAAACAATATATGGAGTTTTATGAAATTTTCTAAAGGTGTAATCTGGGGACAAGACTTACTTGATTTATATAATTATTCAAAGAAGCATCAGTTCGCAATTCCTGCTGTAAATATAATAGGTACGGACACTATAAATTCGGTTATGGAAACAGCTAAAATTTTAGATAGGCCGGTTATTATCCAGTTATCTAACGGTGGAGCTCATTTTTATGCAGGTAAGGGGTTAGATAATTCTAAGCAAGAAGCAGCAGTTTCAGGTGCTATAAGTGCAGCAATGCATGTTCATTTATTAGCTGAGCAATATGGAGTTACTGTAATTCTACATACAGATCATGCAGCGAAAAAATTACTTCCCTGGATTGATGGAATGTTGGCTGCGGGTGAATCTTATTTTGAAAAGTATAATAAACCACTTTTTTCATCTCATATGCTTGATTTGAGTGAAGAGCCATTAAAAGAAAATATTGAGATTTGTTGTAATTACCTAAAGAGAATGAACAAAATTGGTACACATATTGAAATCGAACTCGGTGTAACTGGTGGGGAAGAAGATGGTGTGGATAATACGGATATAGATAATTCTAAATTATACACTCAACCTGAAGAAGTTGCTTATGCTTATGAAAATTTAAAAACAATTTCTCCGTTCTTTACAATTGCTGCGTCTTTTGGAAACGTGCATGGAGTATATAAACCAGGTAATGTTCAATTAACTCCCAAAATATTAAAAAATTCTCAAGAATATATTAAAGAAAAATTTAATACTGAAGTTAATCCTGTAAACTTTGTTTTTCACGGTGGTTCTGGATCTTCTCAAGAAGAAATCCGAGAGGCCATTTCTTATGGTGTTATTAAGATGAATATCGATACTGATCTTCAGTGGGCTTTCTGGGATGGAGTTCATGAGTTTTATCTAAAGAACAAAGAGTATCTTCAAGGTCAAATTGGTAATCCGGAAGGAGCTGATAAGCCCAATAAAAAGTTTTACGATCCTAGAGTATGGCTTAGAAGTGCTGAGTCTTCTTTTATTACTCGTTTAAAGACTGCTTTCACTGATCTAAACAACCTAAATAGATAGTAATTTTAATAACTTATAACTCTAACTTGTAATATTTACAAGAAGTGTATTGATGATTTAATAAAATGCTGCGACGTGTTACTTTATATCCATCAATCTTATAATTACGATCAGTATGGGGGTCTTTAAATGAAAAAACTATTAGCTTTAGGAATGATAACAATTTGTTCAATGGCGTTTGCGCAACAAATTGTTTCTTCAACTCTTTCAAAATTACAAATTGAATCTGCATTAATTGAATGTACAATTGTTTCAACCGAAAGAAATCTTGATTCAGATAGACTACAACAAGGTTTAGATTTAAAAAACTGTGGTGGTCACTTAAAAGTTACAAAATCAAACGATGGAGCAGACGCTCAATTAACTATATCAAATGTAAATTCATGTAAATATCTTGAAATCGGTATCAGTAGTGCTTCAAGAGTTAAAAATGGACAAGATGGAGTAACAACTAGAGCTTATAATATGGATGGAGATAATGGTTCATATAGAAAATCTTTAAAAATTTCACAGACATTAATTAATACAGATACCAAATCAGTTCGATTAGCTCTTCATGCAAAAGATGGTTCTCCATGTGAATTAATAAAAATTAATTTAGGAAAAAAAACTACTTCTACTGCAAATAATGGTTCTGGAAATAGCGATGCACCAAGACCTACACCTCCAAGACAAACACCTCCAACTTCAAGT
>CAYGTU010000026.1:0-22541 GCA_964352945.1 uncultured Bacteriovoracaceae bacterium | reverse complement strand
TCTAAAAACATCCGACCACACGAAAGGTCACCTCCTATAGACAAAACTGCGCTAAAAAAGTTAATGCAGGTGAGACAACATTAGGTGAAGTTTTAAAAGTTGTTTATTAGTTATTTATAAAAAGTAAGATTAAAAAAGCCCCAGTTTCCTGAGGCTTTTTTTTTGATTTTGAGTACTAAATAAATAATTCAAACATTACTTCTGCCATTTTCTCTGGGCTAGTTTTATTTGCCATAGCAGCTTTTTCTACTAAACCTTTAAGATTTGAAAATTCACCTTTAGCTGCAGATTTGTATGCGCCTTCGATTTCTTTCATATCTGCTCCGATTAATTCTTTAGAGAATGCTTCAGAGTCTTTTTCTGTAACTGCTTTTGTACTAGAAAGTTTTCTAAAAGAGTGAGAAAGTTTTGCAATTCTCAAACTTGACTCAGTACTAAGTCCAAACTTTGCTTTAATTTGAGAGCTTGCAGTTTGTAATCTGAATTGCTCTTTAAGTGCAGCAAGTTTTTGGATATCTTTTGTACCTTGTGCAGTTTCTTCTAATACTACTACTCCAGTTTCAATATCATTCATTAATTTAGATTCAGCTTTTGCCATTTCCTTGAAATCTACAAGGTCATTAGCAAGTAGGTTAGCTAAATTAACTTTTGCGTTCATGTTCTTTGCATTGTTGTGTGGTAATCCAAGTACGTTAGTAGCAGTTTTGTTTTTATCTGTACTAAGTCCCCAGTATCCATCGTAGTAACCATCGTCGTATCCGATGTCGTATCCGTCATCTAGACCAAAGCTGTAACCATCATCGAATCCAAAGTCGTAACCGTCATCAAATCCTAGATCGTAACCATCTTGAGCTCCTAAAGCATAACCAGTATTGATACCAGCATCATAACCGTCGATATCACCATCAGTGTATCCATCAGAGTATCCATCATCATATGCATCTGCAATAGCTGCAGCAGAGTTTGCTAGACCATCATCAAGGCCATCACCATAACCATCATCATATCCATTATCGTAAGCAGCATTTAATTGTGCTTGAGTAGCGTTTCCGCCGTTAGCTGTACCATCACCATAGCCATCATCATAACCATTGTTATAACCTTGAGTTTCCCCATCGCTAAAACCATTGTTATAAGCTGTATTAAGTTGTTGTTGAGTAGCACCGCCACCACTGCCAGCACCACCATCTAAGAAACCATCATCATAACCTAGATCATAACCATCAGCTAGACCATCGCCATAACCTAAGTCATAACCATCACCAGCACCGTCTGAGTAACCGTTGTTGTAACCTTGAGTTTCACCATTTGAAAATGCAGAATTAATTGCACCTTGTTGTGAAGCAACCCCATCAGTATAACCTTGCGAGTAAGTAGCGTTAGCAAAAAAAGCTTCAGCTGCCTCCCAAGCATCATCAGAACCATCATCATAACCATCGTTATAAGCAGCTACTACATCACCGTCGCGACTTGCGGCCCCGTCGGAAAAACCTTGAGCATACTTTTGCTTACAACTAGTAATCCCCATACTTAATAAAAGTAATGTAAAAGGAACTATTCTCTTCATCTCTCTCTCCCTTGAACTAATTTATTTATTTCTCTCAAAAATCAAAATTTAAATTAATAAATCTTGACCCCATCACTTAGTTCAAGGATTGTGCCAATGTTTTTGGTATCAAATAGGGTAAAGTGGAGTATTTTGGTGTCAATAGGAGACCAACTAACTCAGTGGGTTGTTTTTTAGGTGCACCGCGCAGCGTGTCATAATTCTGAATTTAAAGGATGATAAAGCATGATCCATTCTTGATTACTATTCAAACAAAGAAAGGAATATGAACTAACAGCGGAATCTGAATATTTAACCGGATTCATTGCTCGACATGCCGAAGGCAAGATCATATTAAATTTGATTGGAGATACTACATCATTTTCATTTGCCTGAAGTAAGTGAATTCTATTAACACTAATACTAGTTCCATCTATGTAAAGAGCAGGGTTAATTGAGCCATTTGTTTGTGTCGCAATTGGAAAGTAAAGTTCATTTAAAATATTACCTGGAAGAAAACTAAATCTTAAAAGCCTTCTTTTAAATGTATGAGTTTTTCCCTTTTCTCTTTTAACGACTAATATATTTGAACGCGTCTGATAAAAGCTTGTGTAGCTATCATCTTTTTTGAAAGTAGAAAGGTATCCAAGAATATGATCTGTCTCTTCTTCGTTTTCATAAATAAAGGCATCATTAATTTCAGTATGTTTTGAATCTAGAAATAACAATTCAAGTTTTGTTTGAGTATAAAAGCTACTAAAAATATCTGAAGCATTATACGCAACGGTATTGTTAGATAAATCAATCACTGGATTATGAATTCTTCCTTTAAGGTGTTCAAAATTATTTTCCATCATAATAGTTTTAATAATTTTGTTGTCTTGAATTTCGAGAGCATAGTTAATTTCATTATAGCCACGTGTTGCTTGAGCTATAATTTTTATGATTCCAGAATTAAAGTCATCCTTATTTTGCACTAGACTGATAAATTGAATTTCATGCATATAAGGTACTTGGTTATCTTTAGAAAATTTTTCTTGAAATTTCTTAGTATCTAAAACATGTTCTTTAAAGAAAGTACCATTATCGTCTTTCTCAATATCATAAAAGTAGATATGACTAGCCACAGATAAATCAGGTATATCCCAGTATGTTTTTGCATCTTGATCCCATAGAGGAATTCTTCCCTCTTCTACAAAAATAGGTAAAGCGATATTTCCATAAGTAGGGTGATTATGTTTTCTGAATTTTAACGTTTCAGCAGAGTTAATTGCAAATTTAGGTCTATAAGAAATTCTCTCTAAATTTTTAAATAAAGGATTTAAATCTTGATCTAAGTAGTAAAAAGCTAGAACTTTATCTACACCCTCGTTTTCAATTGTTTGAATGAGATAATCCGCTTTCCCATCATAATTTAAATCATAACTCTGGATAGAAATTAATGATTCAAGATTTTGAACTTTAAATTGTTTTTGATTTTCATATATTTTTACTTCATCTTGTTTAAATAGAATGAGAGTGAATTCTTTCTCTACAGTCTTAGTTAAATAGTAATGAGGAAATTTTTGCAAATTATATAAATCATCAATAGTTTTAATAATAGGTTGAATATGTCCTTCACGAATTACGGCCATGGGTTTAGGTCTTCCAACAAATTGAATAGGTTTTTCAAAAGTACCAGGTCCTGTAATTTGTCTTAGTATAGGAATTTCATGGGCAAATGTTTTTGTATTGCCGTCTACAGTTATGGCGAAATTTAATTTAATTAAACTTTCTTTTTGATTATCTGTAATATCACCTAAGATGGTAATTTGCTTAGCTTGTCCTTCAAGTAGTTCATCAATTTCAATATGTGTATTAACCAACTCAATATGGGGTTGATTATGTGAAATATCAATAGTAATATTTTTTGCTTCTTTCCAAAAGTTTTTAATAGGCATTTTTAAGGCAAATTTATTAGTGTTTGGATTATAGAGAATTTCCTTCACAACTTTAAAATTTGGAATTACATGTGGAGTTTCTTCTATTTGAATTGCTTTTGTTAAATTAATTAAACCAAAATTAGTAAATTTATTTCTAATTAAATCTTCCGGAACAGCACTTGCTCCTAGAGTAAGTCTTGAGTAAACTTGATTTTCTGTGATTTCGGGATAGATTCCTTTTAAAACAGCAGCACTAGCAGCAACCATTGGAGACGCTTGTGAAGTTCCATTTTTTAGATCATATCCAAAAATAGGAAATCGTGAGGGAATAAAATTTTGTGGAGTAGTGGAAAGAATAGATTCTCCCGGGGCAAGGACATCCACATTTCCTCCAAAGTTTGAAAAGTTTGCAAAGTCACCATTATGTTTAATTGCCCCAACACATATTACTCTGTCATAAGCGCAAGGATAAATAGAATCATTTGAACTATTATTTCCAGCAGCGGCCACAACAGTGATTCCATTATTTATGGCCACTTGAACAGCACCTCTAAGTGAACTACTATCTAAACTTCTTGACCAGCCCATACTAAAATTAATAACATCAACCTTTCTTCTAATTGAGTAAAGAATTGCTTCTGTTAAAACATCACTCATTATTCTTAAACGCTGCTCTCTTAAAACTTTTAGAGGAAGAATTTTAATTCTATTGGAGAGTCCACTTACACCGATTTCGTTTCCTTTTCGAGCCGCAATAATGCCGGCTACGTGGGTTCCATGTCCATTTTCATCTTTTAAAATTCTGGCCCTTGGATCAGTATAATGAACTGAGAAATTCCAACCTAGACAATCACCCTTTAACCCATTGCGATCAAAATCTACATCTGGATCATTGTTTCTACATTCAGCATCATTGAGAGCAAAAGCATTTTGTAGGTCAGCATGATAGGGATCAATTCCAGTATCAAGTACAGCAACGACAACATCTTTTTTCATGGAGTTTGATAGTTTTTCACTCGGTAGGCCTAAATCTTGACCTCTGATACCTACAACCGGTAGAGTTGTGTACATATCAATATCGCTGTAGATAACTTGCTCTTGATTTTTTAATCCCCATTGATAAATCGAAAGAGGATCATTAGCTATTAACTCACTATTGTTCTTTGGAAAAATCGATTGAAGATCAGCTTGAATGATGGTTTCAACTTTAAGAATATAATCTTTAGATTCTAGATTTCTTTTAGCGTCAACAATATTGCCATGAATATCAACTTTATAAACATTTTCAAATTCTTTTATTCCAAAGTTTAAAAGTTTCTCAACGTTGGAAATATTTTTTTCACTCTTCAGTTGAGATAGATCCTTAGACTTTAAAGTGACTAGTAAATCAGCAGCAAAAGCTTGACCTGTAATAAATAGGGCGACCAAAATCCATTTCATTAGATTACCCTCCCCATTAACCAGTATGAGTAGAATTCTGCTGGACTCATCCCAGTTCTTCTTAAAATAAAAGTTGCAGGACCTTCGGCATCATTATTTCCAAGTTCACCAATTGTGTGAGACTGATATGTTTGATCATCTACATCTTTTTCTAGACCTTGCTTAAATCCTTCAATTGAAGAGTAAACATAGAGATTTCTATAACCCCCAACTAATTTTACTATACCTTCTATTGTTAGCTTCGCTTCAGCTAATTCAAAAAGTCTTATATAGTGATTAGCAATTTTCTTTCTCGTTTTATCTATATTATTCTTTTTGTATTTTCTAAATTGAGCATAAGTGCACTTTTTGCTCTCAACGGCGGATTGCATTTCTAAAATATCTTCTTCTGAGTATATTTCCTTGTCAGAAGAAATTAATTCTTCAATTCGGCTACAATTTCGATCATAATTTTTAGAAATACGAGCGAGATATTTAAATTCTCTAAACTGTTCATAACTGCAGTATCCTGATTCAACTATAGAGATGATTTCTGCTCGTTCTTCACCGATAAACTTACTTTTTAAGTCATCAAGTTTGTCGCAATATTTTTCTTTAATTTTTTCTGAATTTTTTAAAGTCATAAAAGATTTTTCACCTTTGTATTTTCTCAGGTGTTCTAAAAAACGTTTATATCCTAGAGAAGAAAGAATTTTAGAGTTTTCTTTTTCTCCAGCTTCATTTTTATTTGAATGTTCTGTGAAAATTCTTTTTATCTCACTTCTATCAAGAGTTAATATATGCTTAAAGGCATTTTCAAAGAAGACAAAATTAACCGAAATATTATAGAGAAACATTTTACTAATGCCATCAAAAGTATGATCGCTGTAAAATGGGAAACGATATCTACTTTTTAATTTCTCTAGTAATTTTTCTGCTTTCTTTTGCTTGGCTTGCCATCCATTATATATTCGAGTTACCTTTACTAAAGGTTTTTCAAAACGCCCCGATTCATCAACAAGGGATTCAAATACTGCTGTTCGATTTTCTCCAGTTCCATAAAAACTAAAGCCAGGATTTCCTCCACCAAGACCAGTCATATTAAAGTTTCCAGAAGTGATTTTTCCAACCCATTGAGAGATGAGATCAGCAACATAATCCTGATAATTCATCCCTTTAGACGTTCCACTATATATTCTATAGAGATGCTTAGATTCTCCCTCAGGAGTTTTGATTACATAATTAGCCTTAGATTTTATTTGATTTACCCTATAGGTAAAAATACCAAGTCCAACTTGATTTTCGCTGAATTTATTTTTTACTATAAATGGTGGGTGTAAGTGCTCTAGTAATTCTAAATCAGAATTAAGCATAGTTTGTCTAAGTGCAAGTAAATCATCTACCAATAATGGGTTTTCTTTTTTTAAATTTACGGTATAAAATTTTGTTGTTGCTACACCTTTAGAGAAGCGAACACTAGCCTTAACAACTGGTACAACTGAATTTAATCCTAAAGCAACATTTATACTCGCTAGGTCTCCAAAATCTCTATAGATTTGAATTAAGTCTTCCGATTTACGGTGAATATGAAGTCTAAAAACAACTAAATTTGAAGGTGAAATATTTAAGTTAGCTGAAAGCCATTTAAACAAGGCCATTCTTCCTGTCGCTTGTGCTCCCACAATAAGTCTATCTGTAATAATAAAGGATTCACCAATTTTTAAATTTTCTTTAAAAAGTGAAAGAGTCTCTTCTATTTTTTCTGGATCTTTATTATTAATTGCTTCATTTAACAAATTTCCAATTTTTCTTTTATGTAAAACAGTGACGATATTTTTAAATGGAGTTTTTAAAGCTTTATGAATGGTTTCAACTGGCTTTAAATGAGAATAATCTCTATTAAAAATTACGTTTGCACTAACTCCTAATCCAAGTTCTTGCTTAACTTTTCCAATACCTTTGACTACTGGAAGTCCTGCAAAACCTGTGAAAAGACCAGCTGAAGCCTGAAAGCCAATATTATCAACTAACTGAACAAGAGCGTCTGTCCCAAGTACAGTTCCAGTTACAATATTTCTTGAAAGATTTAGTGATCCGGAAAAAGTAGGAAATGTCCAAGCTCCAACTTTAGCCTCATGAGTAGTACCATCAATTAAACTTTGAGTAAGGGCTTGTTTAAGAGATTCATCAAATTTTCCACGATGAAATTCATTCATTTTCTTTATACTAGTGGCCATGAATGGCAGCGAGTTGACGATACTAACGGCCGCATCAAGAGCAAGACCAGTAGCCTTAGATTTAATCATTGCAGTTACATTTGATCTTGAAAGTGGTGATTCAGGAGTTCCATGAGCAAATCTGGATCCATATCCTTCCCATTTTTCTTGAATAAGCCTTCCTTTTACAAGTCGAGTACCACTCGATACCTTTCCATTAACTGGAAGATTTTTAACATTAAGATCAAATAATTCTGCAAGAGAGTTTCTTCTTGCTTTTAGTTTTTCTAAAATTAGTGCTGATACTTCCGGTGGAAGATGGGCTTGGTCAACAATATATTGCCAGTCGCTTTCACTCAGTTTTAATATTCGATTGATCATCCAAATGGCATCATCATTTGTCGTCGAGAATTCTGATCTTAAATCATAAGGTAGTATTACATGGTCAGTTACGATTCTCCCAGCACGCCATTCAAATAAATTAACACTTTCAGGATTATCAACTAAGTTAAAAGGTATTAGAAGTGAGTTTACAAGTCTTCTTCCTTCGATAAGGCCCTCTGTAATATCACCAAGAGCAAAGTTAAACTGTCTTTCTATTGATTCCATTACAACAACATCTTGTAGAGTCACAGTTAAGTTATTTTCATCAATTTTTATTATCCATCTGTCTTCGGAATCAGCGATAGTTTTTAGGTAAATGCTTCTCTTGAATTCAGTGATTTGTTCCAAACTTCTAAATTTAACATTAACTTTTTTAAGATATTTGATGGCACCAATATTATATCCAATTTTTCTAAGGAGGGCTTTTCTTAAAAGTACGTTATGAATAGTTTTACCCATTATAATGGAGTAAATATTTGGAGTGCCATTTTCAACAATTTTCATTGCATTAAATTTATACATTCCGTCTCTAACCACATTATCAGTAAGAAAATTAACTTCATCAAAATAATCATCAATAGGAATATTATCTAAATTAGCATCGATGAGTTCTTCATTTCGCGGATAGCGATTACTCCAGATATCTGTTTTCTCAGTAGGGTTTAATTCATATAATCTTAAAGTAGGCTCACCTTTTTTATTTTTAGATTGTTCATAAAGTTTATGAGCTTCTTTTGGAGTTAATAATTTTCCCTTATGCTCAAGGTCCGTCGCTGGTCGTTGTTGATAGGAGATCGGTATGGCCCCAGCAAAAGGGTCATCTTGGGTGTAAGCTGAGAATGTGATAATTGCAATAATTGCAAATAAAAATGTCTTCACAGATTCCTCATGTTAAAAATCAACACATTATGCACTCAAACTACTTGTAGATGCAGGATACTTTCAAAAATTGAAAGTATTACATGAGTGAATTCCGAATCCGTTTGGAATTTTTTTACTTATAAGCAATAAAGAGGCCAAATTTTTACAAATCAGGACATCTTTTATAATTAAAATCTTTAAAACTTTCTTTAAACTTTTTTGCTTTATCTAAATCTGGTTTTTTAGCTTTCTTAAGTGAACTAACTTCAAATTCTAAAAAATCGATATATTCACTAAATTCGGCAATCTTTTTCTTCGGCTTAAATGGCCATCGACTTTCTAAGTGACTAATACATTTTCTTCCGCGAGAAATTTCATCTTTAGCTTGGTTAATAATTAAATTATACTCTTCTAAAATGACGGACCTATTTAAAAATGACTCTCTATAGGTATAAAATAATTCTTTATTATAATTTAAAAAATCCACTCTATCTTTTTTGAAAAAATTAATAAAAGGAGTTAAAACGTTATACGAAATAAATGGTCTTATCTCACTGAATTTTTCATTTGGAATATTGATTCCGGCTAGGTATTCGACACCATCAATTTTACATAAAGTGAACTGATCTGATTTATCCATTAAATTTTGCTCTTTTGCCTTAACATTTCGACAAGATTCAAAATTAAAAGTTTTATCTGCTTGTTCTAATGTAGATATTACCGATACTTCGATGTTTTTAATTATTTCTATAATAGCAAAATTATTATTATTATTTTTTTTCTGATCAAATGATGGATGAGTTAATAGATCTTCTCGTTCTATATTAATTCGTATTTTATCTCCTTCAGGAGTAGGGCACTCAATAAAAGTTTGAATTGGATCATAACCTAAACTTTTAATTTTTTTATTTAATTTATCACCCAATTCTAAGTTTGCCTTTAATCCCTTTTCTAAAAAATAAGCAGAGGTTAGAAATCTATTTTCACCCAAAGCAATGATAGAATTATAGTGAATTTCAGGTCTATACTCTGGATGCGAAATTTTAAGATATTCTGTCTGTCCAATTGTGCAAATTGTAGGGCTGGCAAAGGCCAAGGAATTTAAGATAATAAATAAAAGAGCACTAAGTTTTACCATGGCGATATTATGTCAAACCTATGAATTTATTGGAGAAAATCTTAAAAACCATGAACAATTTACAATATATTTGGCCATTATTAGGGTTTTTTGATAATAAGACTTACTAATTTTCAAGTATTTGGACGGCAATGAATAACGAAACAGTTAATCAAGAAAATATAAACATCAAACGTGTAGGGGAAATAGATTTTCCACCGAGAAAAGTTTGGATAAAAACTTATGGCTGTCAGATGAATTATCATGACACAGAAAGGATATTATCTCATCTTGATGCTTTGAATTTTACTCAAGCTGAAAAACAAGAAGAAGCTGATTTAATGCTTTTTAATACTTGTGCGATCAGAGATCTAGCAAACCAAAAATTTTACTCTCACTTAGGTGAAACTAAAAAATTTAAAACCAAAGAAGTTAAAAAAGTAGCTAATCCTCTTTGGAAAAAAGATGTAAAAATCGGTGTAGGTGGATGTATCGCTCAAACGGATGGTAAAGATCTTGTTAAGCAATACTCACAGTTAGATTTTGCTTTTGGAACAGACGTAATTGATAATATCGGTGAACTTGTTTATAGAACATATGCAGGAGATACAAAATTCTCTGTAACTTCTTGGGATAAGTCTGATAATTATTCTATTGATACAAAAATAACTCATGGAACCCCTCAAGCTTTTATTAATATCATCAAAGGCTGCGATAAATTTTGTTCATACTGTATCGTTCCTTTCACAAGAGGCCGTGAAAAATCTAGAAGCATAGCTGAAGTTGTAAAAGATATTTCTCGATTAGTAGAATATAGTGGAATACAAGAAGTAACTTTACTTGGTCAAAATGTTAATAGTTTTGGAAAAGACAGAGGAGAGAAATTCTCTGATCTTTTAATCGAACTTGAAAAAATTGAAGGACTACAACTTATTCGTTATACGACTTCTCACCCATATGATGTGACAGATGATTTAATTGCTGTTCATGGAAATGCTAAAAAACTATCTAATCATCTTCATTTGCCCATTCAATCGGGCTCAAATACAGTTTTACAAAGAATGCTAAGACAATACACAAAAGAGCATTATCTTGGACTTTTACAAAAATTAAGAGCTGCTAATCCAGAAATCATTATCTCAACTGATATTATTGCTGGTTTTCCAAACGAAACAGAAGAAGAGCACCAAGAAACTCTAGACCTGCTTGAAAAAGCGCAATTTGATTTTATTTATTCTTATAATTTTAGTTCAAGAAAAGGTACTAAGGCAGCGAGAATGAAAGATATTCTAAACGATGATATTCGTGGTCGTCGCTTAAGAGAAATACAAGCATTTCAATTAAAAATCCAAGCAGATGTTAGATCAAAAATGATTGGCAGAACATATAGAGTTTTAGTTGAAGGTAAAGCTACCATGAAAGGCGTGATGAAATGGAAAGGGCGTACAAATTGTATGCGTATCGTACATTTTGAACCAGCTACTCCTGAGGCAGATTACCAATGGCATTGGGTTGATTTGAGAATTACTTCGGCTACGGCCTTATCTTGCCAAGGTGAAATTGTTCACGATTATGGTAAAAATCAGCCAATAATTCAGTAGAACACTCGGTTATAGGCCAAGAATTCCCCTATCATTTACCTTATGTATAATTTGTTAAAATTAAGGAATGAAATTTTTAGTTTTAATAGCTCTATTTTTTGTTTTATATTCAATGCCAACAAGGGCAATGGTTGAGATTTCTGCAAACTACTCTTACTCCAAACAAATTTATGGTGCTGAAAATTTAACTAATGATGATCTTGATTCAGCTGATAAAAGTATAGCCCGTACTTATCAAGTTGTGTGGAATTGGTATATTTGGAATTACACTGCAATCGATATAAATTATTCACGAGAACTAACTGAAGTAAACCAGACAGCAGACGATGGTACTGATGAAGTTATCGTAATGACTAAGCTAGAAGGTGAAACTACAGGGATTGGCTTAAGACAATCATTTGCTGGTAAAGATGCTTTTTTTAGACCAAGTCTTTCAATTGGATACGCTAAACAAAAATTTAATACCTCTAAACATTACAGAATTAATGGAACATCACTAAATCCAATTGTTGAGTACACTGAGTATGACTCTACTTATGTGACCTTATCTTTTCGATTGGCTTTTTCTAAGTTGATGGGGGTTACTTTTGGAGGAACAACAGTTGTTCCTGGTACAGATTTTGATTTAGCCAGTAGAAATTTAAAATACTTCGCCGGCTTTTCATGGATTTTCTAAAATTATTCACTCTACTCCTATTTTTTTCATCCTGTGCAAAAGTTTCTTATATTGCTCATCAAAGTATGGGGCAGGCTTCTCTCCTGTGGAATAGTAGGGATAATGAAGAAGTTTTAAATGATCCCAAAGTTAAAGAAGTTCATAAAGAAAAAATTAAAAAAGTAATAGTTTATAAAAAATATTTTTATAATTACTTTAAAAAAGAATCGACCGATATTTATTCAAAAACAACTATACTCGACCAAAAAGCAGTCACCCATTTAGTAATAGCATCTCCCTATTATAAGGTGAGCCCAGTTAAGCACTGGTTTCCCATTGTTGGTTCCGTGCCTTATTTAGGATTTTATAAAGAGAACTCAGCTAATGAATTTGCTAAGGATTTAGAAGAAGAGGGGCTAATAACTTATACAAGACCTGTTTATGCTTATTCAACTCTTGGCTACTTTGAAGATCGGATCCTTTCTTCTTTTTTTTATTACTCAAATGAAGGTTTAGCAGAGTTAGTTTTTCATGAACTTTTCCATACTGTCTTTTTTGCTGAAAGCGAAGTGGGGCTAAATGAAGCGCTGGCAAATTATTTTGGAAAAGAAATGATGATTGAATATTTAAAATTGTCTGTCGAAAAGAAAAAACAGCTTAAGCAAAATATCGAAAATAATAGAGATATAAATATTCTGATTGTAAAACTTTCAAAAGATCTTAATGACATTTATAAAAATGAAAAAGTAAAGGGTGATATAGAAAAAGCCAACAAAGTTTTTAAAAATTTTTATAGTGAAGTTTTTAAACCAGAAATTCAAAAAAAATGCAATGAACTAAAAACTAAGTGTCACCAGCTAGATGAAAGTTGGAATAACGCACGTCTTGCTGCATTTGGAACTTATACAAACGATCTAGAAAAGATTGAACAGCTACAAAAGAGTAAGAAGTTAAACTTAGTACAGTTTCTAGGATTCATTGAAAAAGAGTTTCAAAAGTATAAAGATCAGTCTAAAATAAAGACATTCAAAGAGTTCTTACTAGGAACATAATTATGGGAAGACATATATTTTTTATTGATAATATTGAAAAACTTAATATTAGAAAAGATTCGTCTATTATGATGGCCTTAACATTTAAAGCTCAAGGTCATGAATGCTTTTTTTTATTTGAGCAGGACTTCTATATAAATAATATTGAAGAACCACATTTGGAAGTCTATAGCTTTGAAGGAAGTTTTAAAGCGGATGGTTGTTATATAGATAATCTAAAATTAACAGAAAAATCAAAAATAAAGCTATTAAAAGGAAATTATATTCATATGAGAATTGATCCACCCTTTGATACTCGTTATATGAGATTTTTGTGGATGCTAGATTTCTTAGAATCAAAAGAAATCAAAGTTTCAAATAAACCCAGAGGAATCTTAGGTAATAATGAAAAACTTGCTGCTTACAAGCATTCAGATAATACGATCGAATCTTATGTTGGTTCCTCAGAATCAGGCTTTAAAAAGTTTCTAGAATATTTAAAAATTAAACAAACTAAAGAGTTAATCTTAAAACCATTAGACTTGTATTCTGGGATTGGTGTTGAAAAGTTTTCTCTAAACGATCCAAGACTTACAGCTGTTTTCAAAGATAAGGTAAAAGAATTTAATGGAGCTATTATTGCCCAACCTTTTATTGAGGAAGTTTATAAGGGTGAATTGCGCTCTTTGTTTTTTAAAGGCAAAGAACTAGGAACAATTATAAAATATCCAAAGAATGGACAATTTCTTTCAAATATTGCTCAAGGAGCTACTTTTGAAAAATATGAACTCTCTAATCACTTGAGAATGAAATGTGAAGAAATTGCATGGGAATTAAAAGAAGAGGGTGTTGAATTTATCGCTTTTGATATACTAGGCGATTCTATTACTGAGGTTAATGTTACTTGTCCTGGATTAGTGGTCGAAGTTTCTTACGCCTATGGAACTAATCTTTGTATTGAAATGGCCAAGGCTTATTGAAAGTCATCAGATATATCGTTAACAATTTGCATCTTCATATTCCAACAAGACTGAGTTCTGGCTAGTTTCTCAGCAGGGCAATACCATCCATAGTAGTAATTACTTGGATCATTTTGCATTCCCATATATTGGCATTCAAAATCTGTTTTTACATTAGCTACTTCAACGATAACAGCTTCCATATTAGTATGAGGAACATTAATGATATCTGAACAAGAGTTCACAGATACCGGTCCATATTCTGTTTGATAGAATGGAGTTGATTCAACACTAGTAATAACTCCATTTGTTTTTGTTGCTTTATAGTATTTTAAAGTAAATTTTAATTTCGTGTAGTACGGGTATGATGCCGGTCCACTTACTGGAGAAGGAGTACAGTTAGCAGGTTGAGGTAATACCTTAAATCTCACTTTTAATCTTGTATCAGTACTATTAGTTGTACTTAACTCGGTATAAAGTGGAACCGCTGGCCAAAGTGGATCAGATGTATTCCAAACTGGTTTCCAATTCGTTTGTCCTCTAAGTTTGATATCAAAGTCTGGAATGGGAAATGATCCAGTGCTGTCGCCATCAAGACTTGTTCCATAACATGTGCTACCAGCTCCCTGAGTTCCTTGAGTATTAGTTCCTGTTGTAGTAGTTGTTGTTGAAGTAGTACCTGTTGTAGATCCAGCTGTAGTTGTACCTGTTGTCGAACCGGAAGTTGTAGTACCTGTTGTTGTTCCAGAAGTTGTAGTACCCGTTGTTGTTCCTGTTGTAGTAGTATATCCAGTTGTGCTTCCACCAGTTGTAAAACCAGTTGTCGACCCTGAATTATTATTTGTATTAACATTTGTGTAAGGATCATTTATGGTGCTTGGAGCTTCATTGCATGAAATTAAACCAAGGGCCAATAAAGAGGTGCATAATAAAATAAACTTTGTTTTCATAATTTTACCTATCATAGTTAAAATGATTCCTACCTTCTATTCGGTAAAATTGAGCTAAACCTTTATTTTTTAAGCAATTTTTATAAAAAATAATAATTCTAAGTCATTGAAATGTCGTTAATTCAACAAAAATAGTCTGATTGATTTGGAGTTTTTTGACATTGTTCGGTAAGATAAAGGCTATGGATGACGTTTTAAAAGTCACATTAAGTTACTCTTCTAAATATTTTTCTTTCACTTATGCATTAGTGGGAGAAGAGCTATTGGCCAAAGATTTATTAATTGATTCACTTTATATTTTCTACATGAAAGATTATTCAGAAGTGATTGATTATGCTTCTTTAGATACAAAAAAATTCAATCTTCAAAAAGAAATTACATTAACTTTAGTTTCAAGAATTTTTGAATTAGGAAAAAAACGTTTAGAAGAAATTTCAAGCTCGATTAGAACAAATCCAGATTTATATTTTACATCAATGGATTATACGGCCAGAGCTGTTATTTTCTTAAAACATAAACTTAATTTGAAAAATGAAGAAATTGCAAGGTGCTTAAAACTTGAAAAGTACCAAGTTGTTGAAAAGCTATTTAGTGCAAGAAATCAATTATCAAAAGCTGCTGAATATAAAAATTCAATGAGTCATAATCTAGAAGGTGTTCGTTGAGAGATTTAAATTCAAAAATTGTTAACATTGACTGCGTTGAAGTAAATAAAATTTCTCCTTATATTGATGGAAATTTAAGTTTTGACCAGAAGAAAAAATTCGAACAACATCTTCAAAACTGTAATGTTTGTTACGAGAATATGAATACTAAAACGAAATATCTTCAAACAATAGAAGAGCTTATACCTGTAAAGCACTTAGCAATTAATGAGCAAAAAGATCTGGAAATTGAGATCGAAGAACTCTTTCATTCATTTAAAAAGAAGTCTAACTTACAAACAGCAGCTAAAAAAATCATTAGCAAAGTTGTGGATCTATTTTAATCAATTTTATTGAGCGGCAACGTCTATAGTTAATTGAAATGAAACATCAAATGTTCCATTTTCTTGATAGGCTTGTGGAGGATTGGGGAATTTATCTAACTTAGCCAAAATATCTTCCCAAAAGCTTTGAAGAATTTGTACTTTGGTATTTTTTTTTAGTGAAATTTTCTCTATGTCACCATTTTTATCATAGGTAATAGTAGCGTGAAGAACAATTTCCTCTCTTTTATTTCCGTGTTTTAAACTACGTATAAATTGTGGATTCCTGTCTTCAAACTTTCTAGACTCTAAAATAAATGTATTAATATATTTAGTTGCAATTCTTCTTTGGAATGAATAAAACATATCTTCTACATCTTTAAATTCTGTATCACTAATTCCTCTCGGTGGAGGTACATGGATATCTACTTTTTGCATGTCTAAACCTGCAAACTCATTCTGCATATCAAAATGACTTTTCTGGTTACTTCCAAATTCTAAAATATCATGACCTTTTAGCGTGATTTTTTTTAAAGCTTTTGTTTGATCAAGACCAATATTATCTAGAGTAATATCTTTTAATCTTTTAACTTCAACATACTCTCTACCACCAAGAACTGTAGCTGAAACATTTGAAGTTTGAATAGCATTTTTACTATAAGCTTTTTTTCTGATTTTATTTGATTGTCTATCTAATGACTTTGTTGCAAGAAGGCTTTCATGTTTTTCCGTTTCTAAACCAAGATTTTTCAAACTAACAATTTTAATTTTAATTTTTTCTTCTTTTTCATTAAAATACATATTGTAAGGAGAGAGTTTGACAACAGAGTTCAAGTAAAGTCCATGAGACAAGAAAACGGCAATCAAAATAGGGTAAAATAGTCTGTTATACTTTTTCATAACCTATTCTAGTTATATCAAAAAAATTGAAAACTCGCCTGAAAATCTTGAATCTGAAGCCTCTAAACGTATTGAAATTTGGTTAATTGATGAACTATTTACACACTTAGTAGAAGATATAGTGGAGTTTTTTACTTATAGGTTGACCCAAGTGCTAAAATTGGAGAGAATTAAGTGTAGGAGCGTATGTCGTGCTCTGGTAAGAATTTTGTTTAGGATGAACTTTATGAAAAAATGGATTTTAGATCTTAAAAATCTAACCTATCTCTCTTGTGCATTTGTAACTATAAGCGGATCGCTTTTTTACTTTAACATGCAAAATATAGACAACGTTTCTAAAGCTCGAGTTGCTCAAGCCGGACTGATGACATGTTTTCAACGGGTTTCACAAACTTTTACTTCTCACGTAATTGCCGATACAAGTTCAAACTATCTCTCGCGAGAGTTCACTGATTTAACAAGTGAATGTTTCGCCGATGTAAAAGAGACTTTAGAGATAGGGATTCCAACAGGACTTTCAGTTCTTAAGAAACATATAAACACTCTTGCTTCTGACGTCCATTGGTTTCATGAGATGCTTGAAAGTAAGTCAATCAACGAAAATGAAGAGCAAGTAACTAATGCAGAAAAGTCTACTTCACGCTTTGATAAGCTAGAAAGTAAATTTGAAAATATTCTAGATTCTTTTGAGGGCTTTTTTGTTGAATCTGATAAACAAATCAGCAATATTTATACAATTCTAAATTTTTGTTTATCAATGTTTTTCTGCCTTACTGTTTTCATGACAAGACTTTGGAAGAAAAAAGCAAATGTTCAAAGTTCAATCGAATCAAAAGCAGAATTTGTTATTTTAAATAATGAATATCATGAGTCTTCTAAAATCGATGAAATTATTACAAATGCATTAGAGCGAAATGGAATGAATAAAAGTTCAGCTTTATTTAGAAACTACCATTCTAGATTATTAGAAAAGCAAGCTGGAATGAAAACTTATACAGAGCCAAAACCTGCTCCAATGATGGCGCAATATAAATCTGAGATGATTGAAATTCCTTCTGTGCCAGAGGTAATAAATAAGATTCAAGAAAGAATCGATTTAATTGAAGTGTATTCAAGTATTTCTAAGCAATTTAGCAATATTGCTGTGGTTAAGGGAATTATTTTTGATGTAGAGCTTATAAATACTCTTTGGATTGAAGGTGCTCATGAAGCGGTATCTCAAGCTATCTTTACAGCAGTTAACACAGCGGTAACTGCTGTTAAAACAGTTCATGGTAAAAAGATCACAATTCAAACCAAATCTTTAGGTGGGGTAGGGTTATTTAAAGTGATCATTCCTAATCATATTTATAGTTCAGATCAATTAGAAAAATTCACTTCAGCAGAATTTTCTTCTGAAAACATTGAATTAGAATTAATGAAAGAAATCATGAAAGATATTGGTGGAAGTATCAATATTAAAAATAATATTGGAAAAGAAGGTCGTATTACGGGATCAACAATTGAATTAGTATTCACTAAAACGGTAGCTCCAGTAATCACTGAAAAATCTAATAAGACTGTGCAAAAGATTGTTAAAGGATCTAAGCGCGAATTAATGAGACAATTACAAAATTAATTTATTGGGCTTCTACTTAATTTGGAAAATCTAAATGAAAAGTAACAGGCCCATCATTTACCAATGAAACCTTCATATCACCCGCAAAAACACCTTCTTTAACAACGATACGTCTTAATCTTAGTTTATTATTAAACTCTTTATAAAACTGCTTTGCTTTCTCTGGTTCCATTGATTTTGAAAAACTAGGACGATGACCTTTTAATCCATTCCAACTAAGTGTAAATTGAGAAATAGACAATATTTGACCATTTACTTGGGCAAGATTAAGATTCATCTTATCTGAATCTTCTTCCTCCCATATTCTTAAATTAATTATTTTTTCGATCGCTTTTTCAACTATGGTCATAGTATCTTCAGTTTCAAAACATACAAAAAGAACATAGCCTTTATCGATAGATCCTACGATTTCACCATCAACTTTTACCGATGCTTCACTTACTCTTTGAACAATAATCTTCATTAAAAAAACCTTTTCCTTTTCATTTTATAGGCTTTATTTTTAAGCATTTCAACCACAAATATTTCAAAATTATCAAAATCTAGATTAACGTGATTCAATATTTTTTCAAAAACATTTTTTCTTTGATAAGCAATTTTTTCATAGAGAAGTTCTCCTAGAATTTTTCCAAATCTTTTACTAATAAGGTAATGTTGTTCAATTTTTTGACCTTTCAGAATTTTCTTTAAATCTTTTGGTGAGTTTAATATTTCAAATGTTTTTTTAGCGCTGTATTTTTGGTGCGTAAAATATTTTTTATTTTCCAACTTATATTTAAGATCTATGTACATGTCACATTTTCGATGTGGATTAAATACCTTAGAGAAGAAATAACTAAACATTTGCTCCAAAACCATAAGGGTAAAACGATCATATGAATTTCTATAAAGGGCATCAAGAGCACTAATAGATTTCTTATTTAAAAAAGAATGAAAAATATGCACACCCACGATATTGGATAGTCTTGTTAATGAATAATTAGAGCAATAATAAGACGATGTATTGGGAAATTTAAAAGAATGAGTATTTTCTATTAAATAAAGATAAAAATTTTGAATGTTTTTGTCTTTGATTTTTCCAATCTGTCCCTCGACATAGCTTAATTGTGAATGGTCATAAAGATTAAAATCATCAAGATATTCATAGGGAATTTTAATATCTAAGTTTTCTATGATTTCTTTTGTAATCAGATTAAAGTTATCTTGATAATTTGATCCAAAAATTTTGAGACCATTTTCAATAATATATTCGTGTATATCAAATTCAGGATCATCTATAAGATTTTCATACCAATAGGCCATACTTTCATATTTGAGCCACGGGGGAGAAGAGATAATGCAAAATTCATTGGAATTAAACTGAACGATTTGATCTCTTTTCAAAGGTTCAACAAGTTTCCAATAAACTTCATCTAAATTTTGATGAATGATAGTATGCTTAAAGTCTTTTGATTTATTTAAAACTTCTTGTGGAAGTCTATTAGGGGAGATATGCAATTCTCCAAATAAAACTAATATAGGTACATCTTCATCTTTTTTTAATTCACTTGCAATAATTTTACTGGCAAATTTATCACGAGCCGATAACTTACCTTTTGAATTTAAACCAATCACATCGAGTTTGTTCTCAATAGCTGTATCAAAAAGAATCTTATAATGACTCCATGGAAAACGCCATGATTCATGATAGCCAATAGACTCAAGAAATTCTAATTCAGTTAATTGATGATTTAAATAGGCATCTATTTCTACTTGTTTTGAATAGGGGATCATTTCAAGTGCTAATTTAAATTTCTTTTTACCCTTTAATAAAGATCTAATAATTCTTAATAATGTTCTTTGATTTTGATCAAAGGTATGAAAATCACCTAGGTAAATGATATGAGATTTACTCATCTTTTTTAATAAACTTTTGGTATCTGACTTGGTGAATTTTTTCTTAGATATTTTATTGTGTTCAGCTCTATATTCAGACAATTGCTTAGAAGGTTTACCTTCATAGGCTAATGCTCTTTTTTTGATATGCTCAAAAATATTACGATGAATTTTAAGTATATTTTTTTTCATGTTATGTAATTTTATTATATTACAGATGAAAATATACCAATAGTATTTAAAGCGATGAAATTAGTGAGAAGTGATTTGAATGAAGAACCTTTCAATATCTCTCTCAACATTTCCTAAGAGGTGGTCTATTTCATTTTTCTGAGTTAAAAACTCTGATATTACAGACTCTAATTGTTCTTCATTTGGTAATTGAATAGATTGGAGTAGTAGGCTTATTGATTTTCCTCTTTGTGAAACCATTAAAAAAGAGAGAAATTGTAAAAAAAGTTTACCAGAGTGAAGCGATACAATATTTTTTGATCTAGAGATTAATTGTAATTCACTATCAGTTTCATTTTCTATTAATTTTATTTCCTCGAGAGAGCTACTTAGCTCTTCCTGTGAATCAACTTGAAAATTAATATAAACGTTCTTATTTTTTGGAAATAGAGGATAAGTTTTTAATTTCGAAATAGCACTTATAATACCCATATTAGCAAAATTTATATTCTCCACCTTTCCACTATCAAGACTCTCATTAATAGAATTTAGAGTGTTTTTAAACTGAGTTAAAATAGAAAGACAATTCTTAGGATACTTATCAACCAGACTTTTTAATAAACTATGAATAGAACTATATTCTGTTGAAACTTTATTTAGACCAATGCTTAGAATCTCATTTTCACCTAAACTAAATAACTTAAATCCATGAAGGATATGATCAGGCATAGATACGTTATTAACAAAGATCTTAGGAATTAGCAGAGTAGAGAGTTTAGACTTTAACTTACTTGTTCGCCCTAAAAATTGTAATGAAATAATCTGCTTTCCAATTTTACTTGAGAAGTACTCTTTGAAAAGATTGAGATTTAGATCATTATATTTAGGCTTTATAGAAAAATACTCACATTGAGTGAATCCATATTGATAGCTTATCCCTTTATATGAATTAGCTTTGATGATTTCTAAATTTATTTCAGGATCATTTCTTCTGTCTATTATTATAATAAAGTCGCCATCAATTTGTTTTCTATGTTTATCAGAGTTTATATAAAGATTATGGGAGTAATCTTCATCATTTATAGTCTTAATATCAAACAAAGAATCAAAAGCGACACATTTGTTTAATAAATTATTAAAAAACTGTGGGTGAGTGATATTATTTGAATCTTCACCTGATGAGTGAATTAAGCGACCATCAACGATAGCATCTAAGTAGAACTGAACATTATTCTTCTTATAAGTTTTCTCATACATTGAAGGAGCTTCATTTAGATGTGACCGATAAAAATGCTGGAAATGATCAGTTATATCTGAGAAATCATTAAAGCAATTTAAATCAGCATCAACTCTAAAGCTTAAGCATGTGTTCTTTTTTTCTTTCTCAAAATTATAAAGTATTTTATTTGATGAATTTTTTGAGAAAATATAAATATAGTTGGCAATTTCGCCTTTGCCTTTTACGTCTTCTAAGTTGATTATGCATTCAATCCGAAGCTCATTTAACAAATTGTTAAGTTTGTCCTTTTGCGATGGAACAAATAGTTTTTTATCACTAAGTACATATAAGTACCCGTCAGATCTTAAGCATTTAGATTCTTCAAGTATTTGATTAATCAAATAATGAGTAGGGTTGTTTTTAGGGAACTTACAAATATTTACTACAACACGATCATATTTTGGATCTAGAATTGTTTCATTGTTTGAAAAAAGAGATTTTTGAATACTTGTATTATCAATTTTTTTCTTATTATTTTGATTGAAGATATCACAGATAAATTTTACCGAATCTTGACCTTGGTCTTTAGCAATCTCAGCTAAGAGAGTGAGAAACTGAAGTTCATTGTGGATTTTTACAAAGTCAGTAGGAGATTTATCATTTTCTTCAAAATCCGGGCATATTACATGATGCCATGGAATGTTCTTATTGTTGTATTGAGCAAGCCAATGAGAAACACTAAGAGATTCAAGGAAATCACCCTTAAATTTTGTACTTAATGATTCAAACTTATTGGGAGTAATAAATTTATTATTATTTATTTTTGCCTTCCAGATAGGAAAGTTTATCAAAAGAGAATTAACGAAAAGTCCAAAATGTTTGTGAGAAATTGAATGAGAGTAAATATTATCTTCTGGAGAAACAATTCTCGTTTTAGCTGAGATGAGTTTAATGATTTCATTAAAGCTTAGATCACGAGTCAAATTGATGAATTGTTCAATTGTAGGAAGAACAGCTTCACTTGGTCTAAACCAACTGTAGATATTAGCTCCCAGAGATTTTGCCTCAATAGCTGTAGAGCTATTTTCTCTAAATATTTTCTTTAAAAAAGAATTGGGATTATTAATAAC
>CAYGTU010000025.1:0-22568 GCA_964352945.1 uncultured Bacteriovoracaceae bacterium | reverse complement strand
TGATAGAGCACTTTCATACGCTCCATATGCGGATTTAGTTTGGTGTGAAACTTCAAATCCTAATTTAGATGACGCAAAGAAATTTGCTGAAGCAGTTAGAGCAAAATTCCCAGGAAAAAAATTAGCTTATAACTGTTCTCCATCATTTAACTGGTCTAAAAAATTAGATGCAGCAACTATTGCAAAATTTCAAAAAGAATTAGGTGCAATGGGATATGCTTTTCAATTTGTAACTCTTGCAGGATTCCATGCTTTAAATCACTCTATGTTCCAATTAGCAGCTGATTATAAGGAAAGAGGAATGGCAGCATATTCTGAACTTCAAAATGCAGAATTTGCAGCTGAGTCTCAAGGATATACAGCAACTAAACACCAAAGAGAAGTTGGAACTGGTTACTTTGATAAAGTAAGTACTACAATTTCAGGTGGAAAATCTTCAACTTTAGCACTTAAAGGTTCTACAGAAGAAGATCAATTTTACGCAGAATCTACAAAATAGTATTTAATTAAATAGATTTTTAAGGGCCCATTTTTTGGGTCCTTTTTTATTATTGAAATTTTTTGTTTAATCTTTTTTTATAATCCTCGACATATTGAATTAGCTCATTATTAAGATTCTTATAGATTTTTAATTGATAATTAACATCCCAGTCTTTTATTTCTTGTTCAATTACTGATTTTAAAATTTTTGTTTGAAGTAAAATGGCATCCTCTGTAATTCTCTCGAATCTATTATCCAGATCTTCAGGCAAAACAGAGCCGTAGAATGTAGTTACTATATTGTCAGTTAAACTCACTCTAATTTTATTTTGAATTTCTTGCACTAGATCATTGATAAACTGAGAATAATTTAATTCAAGGTATTCTTTAGTTTCATCATAAATAATGACTTTATCTAGCAAAGTATAGAGTGATTTTTCACTGATAAATTTGGTTTCAATAATTGTAGGAAAGTGAAAGTTTTCTAGATCTTCTATAAAAGTATTATATAATTCAAATTTTTTGTTTTGCTCTCTTGAATGTGAAGGTACTGAGAGAACAGGGATTAATATTGTTTGGGCATTCAAATGTCTAGGTTGACTACTATAGATAACTGCATATTCTAGGGCCATTTTTTTATTCAGTTTCAAATCGTAATTTAATGAATTTGGTATTTTGGCAATATTTTGATTGTATTCATCTCTATACTGATTAATATATTTCATAAATTGAGCTGTTTCATTTTGTAATTTGTTTATATCTAGATTATGAGATAATTTTTCAATATCATTTTTGATTTCAAGTAATTTTAATGAATAAGATTCATCATTATGCAAAGATTCAAATTTAGACTTAATATTCTTAAGTAAACGATGGGAAATGGAAATAGAATAGCTAGGATAACTACAATTGGTTGTTGATAAATATGACTTTGAATCAGTACCATATTTATCTTCACAAAATTTATCACCCATTTCAAAGCGTACACAGAACTGTGCTTTATTTTGAGGTAAGCTTTGAAAGCAAACAGCAAAACTTGAAAAGCTTATAATTGCTAATAAAAAAAATAAATAGTTCTGAATTTTCATATATTCTCCATCAATTGTACAAATCTACTTAAATTTTATAAGGGATGGAGTTAATGTAGGAAAAAAAATTGTCTCAAATAGGAGGCTCTACTGCTTAAAATTTAGAAATTCGAGCTTAGTTATTTATAGTGTTTAATTTTTAGACAGAAGGTAAAAATTGCAATAGGTTAAAGGCTTACCAAGTATTATTAAAAGTGATAAACAAGGTAAAAGCATTTCCAGTTAAATCCTGAAATCCATAGGTACTATTGGGATCATCAATTTGTTGATAGTCTGAAGTAAATTTATCCAAAAAGTTTGCTTGGTGAAAAATCCCTTCAACACCAATATAGTATTCTTTAAGTTTGACGGGAAACTCAAGCCCAAATCCTACACCTGTACCAATTCCACCACCGGAGAGATCGTCAAGTTGGGGTCTTTCAGAAAATTCGTTATTTTGATACCAATACTGCATTCTAAAAATAAGATGGGGATTAGAATAGGTGATAGCATTTCCAAAATCAGCGGTATCAAAATAATATTTATAGGCTAAAAACGGTCTAATCATATTGACGTTAACCGCACCTAAATTATAAGTTTTATGACCATTGGTGAATGTATCAATGAGCATTGTATGTCGTGAGTATTCAATCCCCAAAACAAAGGCAGATCTAAAATTTAGAAAATAACTTAAACTAAAATGAATACTTGGATCTGGGTTAATAACATAGGCAGCACCTCTGTTACCAGTAAAGCGTGTAAATCCAAAACCGATATTAGCTGAAAAGAAACGTCCGTATCGATAAAATCTTTCATCTTCAAGAACTTGGCTCGACTCTAAGTCTTCATTAAAGTCATTAAAGATGTCAGAACTTCCAAGTTTAAGATCACCGCCAGAGTCATCTTCTTGCTCATCTGAAATAGGTCCAAATTGAGCAAAAGACGTTGTTGAAATTAATAATATTAAAAGCAGGAAAAATTTTTTCAAAAGATCCTTTGTCTACAAGTAGAAATGGATTGCTGCTTGCATTATGTGATCGCCTACAGTTTGAAATGAAGTATCTCCACCTCTATTATTTATACTTAACCCAAACTCAAAACTTAAACCCATACTCTCAAGACCTCTTAAAGCAAATTCAGCCCCAAATGAAGCATCAAGTTGAAATCTGGATTTGGTTTCAGAATCTTCAGTTGTATTGAAAATAGCCACAAGCATAGAGGAGTAAAAATTGAGTTGCGGTTCATCATAGATAAGCTTGTAGATTTTCCCACCTATAGCGTAGGTTGTATCGTCTGTGTCAGACTTTAAGCCTAGGAGCATGCCTAGGGCAAGTGTTTTAGATTTTTGCATTTTAATTGAAAGCTGAGTGACATCTGTGTCAACTTGATTAGTCAATCCCATTCCTAGTCGGCCTAAAAGACTATATGCGTAAGAGCTAGACGAGAATATTAATAGTAGAAGACAAATCAACGTGGTTTTTTTCATAATCATTCCAATTATTTAGTTCATATATTTAAGTGTATTTAATGAATTGTTTTTTGACAACTAAACTCAACCTAGCTTAGAATTTTTCGATAACTAAACCTAAAACTGTACTAATTTAATAAGGAAATATTATGGCAAAAGCACCTACGGCAAACAGTCCAGAGATGATTCAAGAAGAAGTAGAAAAAGAAATTGTAATCCATAAAGGGCTCTATATAGCTCTTGTTGTTTTAATTATTGGGGCAATTGTAGGTTATACAATTTATTATACTCAAGCGGAAAAAAATCTTAACCTTCGTCTAGATGCAATTCAGGCTTGGGCAAAAGGTTTTGACGGACTTGAAGATAAAAAAACAACTGTGGATGAAATATATTCAAGCTATAAGATGCTAGATAAGGAATTACTTAATGATGTAAGTATTTATCCTTATACGCTTGAGCTTAGTCAGAAACTTCAAGCAGAGTCAAAAGTAGATAAAGCAATAGAAGTTATAGAGCTAGGCTTAAATAGTGGGGATAAAGATTTCACTTGGTATTTATTAAGCACTCATTTAGCTAGTCTATATGAAGAAAAAGGTGACTTTGCTAATTCAATTAAAATTTATGAAACACTTTTAAAGACTCCTTATAAATTTAATGAAGCAAAAGTAAATTTTGAAATTGGAAGAATTTACAAAGAAATGGGTAATGCTGAAAAAGCTAAAGAATACCTAGGTACAACAATCGCGCAATTTCCTAACGAGGAAATTACAAAATTAGCAAAAATACTATTAAGAGAGATTAAATGAAAATAATTTTTCATTTAGTAATATTACTACTCGTTAGTTGCTCTAATTTCGCAACTAAGTATAAGCCTGACTCACCAAAGAAAGAAAAAAAAGTATTTAACTTAAGCTGGGTAAAAGAGTTAGACCCACCTTATGAATCGGGTAATTTGCCAATAGGTAATGGAACGCCAGTTGTACATGCTGATAAAGTTTATTTTGGTAATAAAAATGGCCAAATGAGATCTTATCAAATTAAAAATGGTCGGAAAACTTGGGACTATGACGAAAAACTTTCACTTTCGGGTGCCCATGCCCTAAGTAATGATAACATTATTTACACCTCTTATAGTGGGAGAGTTTTTTCTAGAAATATCCAAACGGGTAAACTAAATTACTCAATAGATTTGAAAGCTCCCATTGAATATGCGGCTCTGATTCATTTAGGAAGAGCAGTCTTTCATATGAGAAACCACCAGTTAGTGTGCTTAGATGCTGCTACCGGAAAAATACTTTGGGTATATAAAAGGGCAATTCCATACGCCACAACACTTCAGAATGTTTCAGTGCCAGTAGCGAATGGAAACAATATTTTAGTTGGATTTGCAGATGGATACATTGCCTCATTTGATTTAAATGATGGTTCCATAATTTGGGACAAAAAGATTTCATCTGGAGCAAAGTTTGTTGACGTAGATGTAAAGGCTTTAGTCGTTGGAACACTCGTTTATGCCGGATCAAGCTCTGGAATTTTTCATATATTAGACGCAAAAACGGGAACCGTTATTAGAACTGTAGCTTTTCAAACAAGTTCAAGTGCTAAGTTAATTGATGGAAGCGTTTATGTGGGATCTGAAGATGGAGATGTCTACAAACTAGATAAAAATGGAAATATTCTAATTAAGTCTTCAATTTTTTCTAAAGGAATATCTTCAATTGTAAAATGGAAAGATTTAATAGTCGCGACAACTTTTGGAAATAAAGTTTTTGCGCTTAATAGTAATGATTTAAGTGTTAAAGATGAATTTGACTTAGGTAGTGTTCATTCTGCTGTTTTTGGAGAAATGGTCTCTAAAGACGATTACTTAGTTTTTTATTCATCTAGAAATAGGTTATATACTTTTAAATAATTCATAAAACTCTTGTACAAGGAAGGAGAGAGGCATGCTAAAAAAAATATTATTATTAATATTGGTTTCTTTTAACGTTTTCGCTAATCAAGTTGAAGAAGAAGTATTTGTTTTTGATTCACAACAAAAATATTTAAAATACTTCTCTCATACAGACTTTGTTGTTGATCACCCTAATAGTCTTGGATACGAGTTATATGGCCCCAAAGGAACGATTGATTACTTAAAACAATTAGATTTAAATTTTAAAGTAATCACAAAAAATAAAATAATATTTGACGGATATCCAAGTTATACGCAAAACACTCAAAAATTAAAAACTATTGCAGCCAAATGCCCAGGGCATATGAAGCTTTTTAGCATTGGTAAATCTGTAGAGGGGCGTGAGTTATGGGTAATGAAGGTTTCTGACAATGTTAACGTGGATGAAGCTGAACCAGAATTCAAGTATATTTCAAGTATGCACGGAGATGAAATTGTTGGACGTGAACTTACAATCAAGTTACTTGAAGATATGTGTAATGATTACGGACGTGATGAAAGAATAACTACCTTAATAAATGGTTCAGAGTTATTTATTATGCCAAGTATGAACCCTGACGGATCAGAGCTTCGCCAACGTGGAAATAAAAACGGAACAGATTTAAATAGAAATTTTCCTGAGTTTGTAAGATCACAGCCAAATGATCCAAGTGGACGTCAGCCTGAAACTCAAGCAGTGATGAGTTTTCAAAAATCTAGAAATTTTGCATTATCTGCAAACTTTCATGGAGGGGCTATTTGTGTAAATTATCCTTGGGATACCAGAGAAGTGAGGCATCCATTTGATGGATTACTTCAAGATATTTCTCTCGAGTATGCAAACCTTAATAAAGATATGAAATATTCTAGGGAATTTCCAAGAGGTATTACTAATGGTTATGATTGGTATGCACTTTTTGGTGGAATGCAAGATTGGAGTTATATCTTTCATAATGATTTACAAGTAACTATAGAGCTTTCAAATACAAAGTGGGCCGATTACAGTAAAATAGATTATTTTTACCAAAATAATAAAGATTCAATGCTGACTTTCATGGAGCAAATTTTTATGGGTGGTGGGTTTGTTTATTCAAATAAATCTCAAGTAGGTAAAGTAGCAATTTATAGCAGTAGTAATCAACATTTAGGAACATTTAATTTCTCAAAGGGTGAGTTTTATAAAGTTCTTCAAGAGGGAAGATATAAGTTTGTGATCGAAGCTCAAGGTAGAAATACAGATACAATGGAAGTTGTTGTGAGCAGGCTTAATTCGACTTTGATTCAATTTAATTAATTAAGTTAAAAGATATATAATAAATAGTGGCCAGTTATTTACTGGCCATTTTTTTTATTTCTTCAAATTCACTTTTAGATATAGGTATAATTGAAAGTCGATTTCCCTTTTGAACTAATTTCATCTCAGCTAGATTAGGATTATTTTTCATATCTTCTAGGCTAACAATCTTTTTGAATTCTTGAACATATTTTACATCTACCATTACCCAGCGAGGTTTTTCTTTAGTGGATTTTGGATCATAGTATTTTGATTTCTTGTCCCAACAAGTTGGGTCTGGGTAAGCCTCTTTATCAATCTTAACCACGCCAGCTGCATGAGGTGGAGTCGTGTTAGAATGATAAAAGATTACCTCATCACCAGTTTTCATATCATCTCTCATATAATTTCTAGCTTGATAATTTCTAACACCATCCCAATGCTCAACAGAATTTTTTCTACTTTTTAAATCTTGTATTGAAAAGACATCGGGTTCTGACTTCATCAGCCAATAGTTTTTAGCCACTTACATCTCCTTGATTGAAACTGTCGGATACTGTTAATACTAAACCTTTTGTCCGTAGATGTCGATAATTGACTTGAGTGACAAAAGGATTTTCATGAAAGTTTTAAGTTCATTTTTAGTATTTCTAATGGTTTATTCCTGTTCAAGTCAAAAGAGAGATACAAAGTATAGCTTTAAGAAAGATAATTTTGAGGCGATTGCTCTTGGATCAACTACCAGTCTAGGTGGACCAAATTTTTATGTTTTTCCGATTGAAAACTTTGCTAAATCGAGTCGCTCTATAGCTTCAACCTCGTCAGAAATGAATATCACGAACCAAAAATTGTATTTATATACTTTAATGGTGCAACATAATGTTTATAAGGCCACATTAGATTTTGAAAAAGATCTTAGAATCTGCCCTCAATTTCATAACGATTTATTAACAGAAAAAGAAGATTTAAGCTTTTCACAATTTGATTCAACTATCGAAAGAGAGTTCATGTCTCTGTCAAATGAAGATATTGTTTATTATCCTGAGTTAGCTTTAACAATTGATGAAAAACCCCTTTATACTTTCATTGGAAACTCAGTTTTGACTCAAAAATATAAGCATGCGCTTTTAATTAAAGCAGAACAGAATTATCAAGAGATTCAGCAATTATGCGACAACGGAAATAGTGATGGTTATTTTGTTTTTACAAATTTGATTAAACATATTCAGGAGAATCCAAACTATCTCTCTGACAAAGATGTTTACAAAGCTGTATTTAAAATACCGGCGATTGCTAATATGTTAATTTTAAAAGGTAGTACAAAAAATGCAGAGTTTATAGACTATCATCCAGTAGAATCAGAAGTGTTATCTAGATTAAATGCTAATTGGATAAAAGATTATATACATACAATAAATAATTATAGAGTTAAAAGAGTATCATTTAGATCAAAGGATTAGTTTGAAGTTAACATACTTAAACATACTAATTTTAATCACTTCACTTGCTTCTTGTGGACCAGGAGATGATGCCTCTAAAGTTACAACTAAATTAGGTACTTCATTAATAAAATGCCAAGATTGCGGGCTTAAAAATAGTGAAGTTACAATTTTAAAAAATATCTGTGAGAGCTTTAGCAATAAGATTAATAATTTTAAAAATATCAGCCCTGAGTTTAAATTTAATATCGAAGCAAAAAATTGCACAGGTGGAGTAGTAACAGCACCAATTCCTCCGGCTCCTGCCATGAATAATTTATTTTTAAACATACAAGTGAGTAACTCTTCTTTTGTTATTAACAATGCTAAAACAACTTCTGGTGAATATATTCTAGACTTTGAATCTCACGATTATGGTGTACTTAAAACTCTATGTGCAATAAAAGATGAGGCCATCGTAAAATCTCAGATAGAGGATGGCGAATATCTTTTCTCTTATGAATTTTTTGGCAATAAAGATCAATGCGGTTTAAATAGTAGTAATGATGGATATTGCTTTTTAGTTAATATGGCCAAAAAAACTCTGGCTGGTCAGTACATTATTAAAAAGAGTGAATTAATTTCAGTAATCAAAGATAAAGATAATAAGATTCCTCACGTTGATGGCGTTGTCTCAAGAAGAGAGCGTGCCTCACTTTGTTTTGATGAAATCAACACATCTACTATTACCCAACAATTAGACTCAATTAATTAAGAAAATTGACAGCTTGTTCAATTTTGTAAACACTTATAGATAGAGGTGTTTATGTTTAAACTAATTTCTTTAATTTCATTATTATTACTTATTTCATGTGGTGACTTTCCAAAAGATGAACAAGGTGAAGGTGGAGTAATAGGAAAAGAATTGTTACGTGATGATCAAAGATATCTTTCTAGTTCGCAAGTGAATATTCTTTTAAGCGTATGCAGAAACTTAAGGACAAAAGATAATAAGGTCTCCAATGGTAGTGCAGTTTTTGAATTTACTTATTCAGGAAAACTATGCAATGGAGATGAAATTGTTGACCCCAATAACAAAGCATTTTTAAAAGTTGAAAGCAATTCATTTGTTTTACATAGTGGTGCAACTACGACTCCAACATTTATGACAAATTATGAATCTCATAAAAGTGGATATATTAAATCCTTTTGCGATAAGGTTTTAAATGGAACAACTTTAGGAATTAAATCTCAAATTCTTGAAGGAAGTACTCTTTATGACTTTGCTTTCTACAATGATTCAGATATTTGTAAAATGGATAAGAAGCTAAACTCTTGCTTTGGTTTTTTAATTGCAAATTATAACGGGCAAGGAAAATATATTGTTAGCCAAAGAGAAGTAGTAACAGTTTCGAGTGATATGTCAGACAAAAGTAAATATCTAGGAATTGTAAAAAGACGAGAAAGACATAAAAACTGTGCTTTTACAGAAAATGTAGAGCATCTTGTTTCAAATTTTATTCAAGCTAACTAGTACTACATCGCGAGCATTTTTATATAAGTGAATTCCTTAATTGATTCAATTACACCTTCACGACCAATACCACTATTTTTTACACCACCAAACGGTAGATGATCTGCTCTAAAACCAGGACCATCATTAACTATAAGTGTTCCTACTTCTAATTCATTAAATAGCCTCTTAATTAATTTTAAATTATCAGTGAAAACTCCTGCTTGAAGTCCAAATTCAGTACTGTTTATGATTTCAATTGCCTCATCGATATGATCAAATTTTACAAGAGGTATAACTGGGCCGAAAGTTTCGTCACAAATAAGTTCACTTTTTAAATTAATATTTTCAAGTACTGTAGGGTAAATAATATTTCCTTCTCTCTTGTTTCCAATTAAAAGAGTGGCACCTTCAGCAATTGCATCATTAATTCTTTTTTCAACAACATCAGCGGAGTGAGTATTTACCACTGGCCCTACATCTGTATTAGGATCTTTTGGGTCACCAACTACGAGGTTTTTTGTTAGAGCTAATAACTCTTCTTTGAAATTATCGTAAACTTTTGCATGGATAAATACTCTCTTAGGTGAAGTACATCTCTGCCCAGCAGTTCCAAATCTTTGTGCTACGGCAGTAGCCGCAGCTAATTTTACGTCTCCATCATCCATTACGATTAATGGATCATTTCCACCTAATTCAAAGATAAGTTTTTTAAATCCGCTATTTTTTGCAATGGCGTGGGCTGTAGGAACACCGCCAGTGAAACTAATACAGTTAATTTCTGGATGTGAGGTCAAATAACTCATCTCTGGAATATCAGGCATAATAAATTGAATCATCTCTTTTGGAAAACCTGCTTCATGACAAAGCTCTACTAGTAATTTGCCGGATTCATAGTTTTGTAAGCTTGGCTTTAAGAGCATACAGTTTCCAGTAGCAAAAGCCGGGGCAATTTTATGGATAGCTAAATTAATAGGAAAATTAAAAGGAGTTATTCCGAGAACAATCCCAAGTGGCTTTAAAAATGTTACGGCAGTTTTATCATTTGTACTTTGAAATACATCAGATTTATAAGCAGTACCACTTACACGTCTAGCTTCTTCAGCTGAGAAAATAGTTGTTTGTATGGCACGACTTATTTCAATATTACTGTCTTTAAGGGTCTTTCCAATTTCTTTTGTTATTAATTTTGCTAGTTTTTCTTGATTTTCTTTTAAGATATCTGCGAAGCTATGAAGAATTTGAGAGCGCTCATAAGCACGCATTGTTCTGCCTATTATTTTCCCTTTTTTTAGTAAATCTAGGGCAGCATCTACTTCTGCTCTCGTATGATATTTATACTCAATATTTAACTCGTTAGTATAGGGATTTAAAGATTTAAATGTATTCATATATTCCTTAGTTACAAGCCTTGAAATCAAGGATGATCTCTTCTTTTTTTGTTTTAATATTATATATTTTTTTACAAAACCTTTCTGTAAAAAATTGGGGGATTTTAATTTTACTAAAATCCTCAGGACATACTACCACTTTCTTAGTGTAAATGACCTTATCATTTGTAAAAAAAGGGGAGTTAATTAATTTTACATTTTGATTTATATCAACTGAATATTGAAATAAAAGATCATCGAAATCTCCCATCAGGGCTAATTTATCTCCATCAATGAAACTGGGATAATCTTTTATGCCGACAAAAATTTCTTTTAAATCATTTTTAACTTTTATATAAATTGGCTTAAAGCTAAATTCAACTTTAGGTTTAAGAAAGCTTTTATTATCGTGAACTTTTAAAGCCTTTGAATCAGTATTTTTTAAAAATTGTGTAGTATAAAAAAGATCAACTTTTCTATGTTCAGGACACTCAGAATTAAAACTCACTCCTAGAGTGTCAGTGGCTTTAGGAGTTACATGACTATAAGCTGAAAGGGGCAGTCCATATTTTTTAAAAAACTGATCTTGTAACTTGAAATTACTCTCAAAGGCCTTCTTAAATTTGGAGCTCAGTTTGCCAATTTCATTTGAGCAAAGTGAGTTTTCAGGGCAGCCGCGGTTTAAGTGTATGAAATCATTAGGATCGATCTCCACATCAGCAAAGGACACTAGTAAGTAAAATAGGGATAACAAGCTAAATATGGTTTTCATTTCTCAATTTTTTGTGTAACTAGTTATATTCACAAAATAAATAAAATACTAGGAGAATTATATGAAAAAATTAAAGAAATCTAAAAGTCCAAAAAAGGCTTCAAAAAATTCTAAAAGCCGTCTTAAATTAAAAAGATTAGCTAAGAAAAAGAAAATGATTAAGGCCATGCATAAATAGTAATTAATAAATAAACTCAGCCTACTCAATAAAGTAGGTTGAGCTCATGACACTAGAAATAAAAAACTCACAATTTCTTACATAAATTCTAATAAGTTCTAATCACTAAATTCATACAGTTAACGCAAGATGAAAAAACAGAGCTATTCTGTCGAAGTCACATTTTTGGAAAACACTATACAACATATGGTATTAGTCAAAAAAATGCCGGCCAAATAATCAATATGTAGATTTGACGTAAGTTCTGTGTTGTCCCATGATGAAGATAGGAAATATAAAAAATTTATTCACACGTAAATTCCAAGGAGCGAATTTTGAAAGTATCGAGAGTTTTTACCAAAAAGGGTAAATCACCCTATGAGTCTATGACATTTGAAAAGAGAACAAGTGAAGTTAGAAACACTGATGGTTCATCAAAAATGAATATGGAAGTTTCTGTTCCAAATACTTGGTCACAAGTGGCGACGGATATTTTAGCACAAAAGTATTTTAGAAAAACTGGTGTGCCCCAAAAAAATGAAAAGAATCAATTAATATTAGATGAAAACAGTAATCCGATTCTGGGATCAGAAACGGACGCGAGACAAGTTTTTGATAGACTTGCAAATTGTTGGAGATCTTGGGGCGAGAGATATAATTATTTTAGTAGTGCTGATGATGCGCAAACTTTTGAAGACGAAATTGCTTTTATGTTAGCGAATCAAATGGCCGCTCCCAATTCACCACAATGGTTTAACACAGGTTTATTTTCGTCTTACGGAATTACAGGTTCAGCACAAGGTCACAAATATGTAGATCCAAAAACAGGAGAAGTAAAAAATTCAACTTCTGCTTACGAAAGACCACAACCTCATGCATGTTTTATTCAGTCTATTAAAGATGACTTAGTTAATGAAGGCGGGATCATGGATCTTTGGTCTCGTGAAGCTAGATTATTTAAATATGGTTCAGGTACAGGAACAAACTTTTCAAATATTAGAGGTTCAGGTGAATCTCTAGCGGGTGGAGGGACATCTTCAGGTCTTATGAGCTTTTTAAGAATTGGAGATCGTGCTGCCGGAGCTATAAAATCAGGTGGTACAACAAGACGAGCAGCTAAGATGGTTACTCTTGATTTAAATCACCCAGATATTGAAGATTTTATTTTATGGAAAGTAAGAGAAGAGAGAAAAGTAGCTTCACTTGTAACAGGCTCAAAAATCTGTAAAAAACATTTAGAAAATATTTTTAATACAATTATTTCAAATAAAGATTTAGGTGAGGGAAGATTTAATACTAAAACGAATAAAGATCTTAAAAAGGCAATTTTTGAAGCTAACAAAGATTCAGTTCCAATGAATTATATTTCTCGTTGTATTGATTATACAAAGCAAGGCTTCACTTCGATTGAATTTGAAGTTTATGATACAGATTGGAATTCTGAAGCTTACGATACAGTGAGTGGACAAAATTCAAATAACTCAATTAGAGTACCCAATTCATTTTTTAAATTATTAAAAGAAGATGGAGAGTGGGAGTTAATTAGAAGAACAGATGGAAAGGTTCATAAAAAAGTTAAAGCTAGAGACATTTGGAATCTTATCACTGAGTCTGCTTGGCAATGTGCTGATCCAGGGTTGCAGTTTGATGACACAATAAATGAATGGCATACTTGTCCACAAGATGGAAGAATAAATGCTTCTAATCCTTGTTCAGAATACATGTTTTTAGATGATACTGCTTGTAATCTAGCTTCAATCAATCTTGTTAAATTTTTAGATGAAGTTACGGGTATGTTTAATATAGAAGGGTTTATTCATGCTTGCGAGCTTTGGACGACAGTTCTTGAAATCTCAGTATTAATGGCCCAATTCCCATCAAAAGAAATTGCAAAACGATCTTATGAATATAGAACAACTGGTCTTGGATATGCCAATATTGGTGCCTTACTTATGAGAATGGGTTTAGCTTATGATTCAGATAAAGGTAGAGCAATTGCAGCTTCAATAACTGCTATTATGGGTGGAACAAGTTATAAGACTTCAGCACTTCTAGCAAAAGAGCATGGACCATTTATTCGTTATGAAGCAAATAAAGAAGATATGCTTCGTGTAATTAGAAATCACAGAAGAGCTGCTTATGCAGTTGCAAATACTGAATATGAAAACTTAACTGTAACTCCTCAAGGACTAGATTCAAAACTTGCTGATATGGGGCTCGCTAAAGCAGCTAAAAAAGCTTGGGATGAAGCTTTAAGCTTTGGTGAAAAATACGGTTATAGAAATGCCCAGACAACAGTACTTGCTCCTACTGGAACTATCGGTCTAGTTATGGATTGTGATACAACAGGAGTTGAACCAGACTTTGCACTAGTTAAATTTAAAAAACTAGCAGGTGGTGGTTACTTTAAAATCATTAATCAATCAGTTCCAAGTGCACTTAAAATTTTAGGTTATTCAGAAAGTGAAATTGAAGCCATTGAAAAATATGCTGTCGGACATGCAACCTTAGTTGGATGTGATGCAATTTCACATAAAGCGCTTAGAAAAATTGGTTTTACTGATGAAATAATAAGTAAAGTGGAATCAAATCTAGCTTCGGCTTTTGATGTAACATTTGCCTTTTCTCGATTTATTGTTGGAGATGAATTTCTAACTAAGACATTAAAAATTTCTGAAAAAGAATTAAATAGCCCAGATCTAAATGTTTTAAAATTTATTGGTTTTACTGAGGATCAAATTAGACTTGCGAATGATTATGTTTGTGGAACAATGACAGTTGAAGGGGCACCTCTTTTAAAAGAGCAGCATCTTTCAGTTTTTGATTGTGCCAATAAATGCGGACGTTATGGACAAAGATTAATTTCTTATCAAGGCCATATCAAAATGATGGCCGCAGCTCAGCCATTTTTATCGGGAGCTATTTCCAAGACAATAAATATGGCAGCCAATGCAACAGTAGCTGATATCGCCAATGCTTATGAGTTATCTTGGTCTTTAATGACTAAGGCAAATGCTATCTATAGAGATGGATCAAAACTATCTCAACCTTTAAATGTTTCAGCAATTGAAGATCTTTCTTTTATGGATATGGAAGACGCTCCAATTACAGAACAAATTACACAAGTTGCGCAGAAAGCTGTAGAGAAAATTATTTACCGTCAGCATTCACAGAGAAAAGCACTACCAAATATGAGAATGGGTTACACTCAAAAAGCAAATATAGGTGGTCATAAAGTTTATCTGAGAACTGGAAATTATACAGACGGTAACCTTGGTGAAATCTTCATTGATATGCATAAAGAAGGAGCAGCTTATAGATCTTTAATGAACTGTTTTTCAATTGCGATCAGTTTAGGTCTTCAATACGGTGTTCCTTTAGATGAATTTGTTGATGCCTTTACATTTACAAGATTTGAGCCAAATGGGGTAGTTACGGGGCATGACAATATTAAGATGAGTACTTCAGTAATTGATTATATCTTTAGAGATTTAGCAATGAGGTACTTAGGTAGAACAGATCTTGTTCATGTTAAACCAGCAGATATTAAGCCAGATACAATTCAGGGTGAAGATCAAGGTGATGAACCTTTATTAGATATGATTGAAGGTAAAACAGCTAAAGTTCATGATGATGGAAGAGTTAGTGTAGATACTCATAAGGTATTTACTAAGCAAAGTAATAGTAATCTTTTAAAAGAAGCGAAACAAAGACAGGAAGCTAAAATTAAAGGTTACGAAGGTGAAGCCTGTTCAGATTGTGGATCATTTACCATGCTTAGAAATGGATCATGTTTAAAATGTGATTCTTGTGGGGCCACAACAGGTTGTTCTTAAATTTTTTCTAGGGTGTGAATACCCTTGGATTAATACGTGTTGATAAGATTTTTTATATTTCCAAACTAAAATCCCATCACACACACAAAAAAAAGCGGGACGAATGTCCCGCTTTTCTTTGTATCTTGTTATAAAAATTTTAGTCTTGAAGAGTCTTTTTTAATGCTTTTCTAGCTTCAACTCTTTTTTTTGCGTTTTCATATCTTCTTTTATCTTCATCAGTAACTAAGTCTAATTCAGGAACTGAGGCTGGTTTTCCATCTTCATCTAGTGCAACAAATGTTAAATAGGCTTTAGTCGTAACAAGAGTTTTTCCTGTATAAGGATTTACACTTACTACTTTTGTACCAATAACCATACTTGTTTTTCCTACATAATTAACCCGAGCTTTAATTGAAACATGAGCACCAATCTTAATAGGGTGTCTAAAGTCAATATCATCTACATGTACTGTAACAACGGGTTTTTCACAGTGTCTTGCTGCACACATTGCAGCAGCTATATCTATCCAACTCATGACAACTCCACCAAATATTGTATTCTGTGGGTTAGTGTGACCTGGCATAACCATTTCCATCATTTCAACTTCACTTTGCTTAGGTGTTTTTTTCATTTTTTATCCTATTAAATATTATTCATCACAATAAACATGATGGTTCCATCTAAAACCTTTTGAAAAGGCTTCAAATCCAACTTTTCCAGCACCACCATCTCCATTTTGATTTAATCCATCAGCTTCATCTCTAAAAGAATCAACGATCGAGTAATCAGCAGTTTCTTTTTGTGATGTTGGACCTGCCGGTTCTGGAGGGAAAGCACCGAATGCTCCACCTCTTCTAGTAGTTGAAGTATTACACCATTCTGTTCCCATGGCATTAAGTTTTTGAAATATTTCTTCAGTTAGTTTAGGTTCTCCAGTATTTTCATCAAAATCACTATCAACCCATCCACCTGCAGGCATTCCTTCTCCAGTTCCCTCACTTGAGATAAAGCGATTAAAATATACACTGAGATCAGTTCCATTTGGTAGTTTACATATTTTATCTGTTCCACCTGCCGTAACACCAAATCCACTACAGCAATTTGATGCATCTTTTGTTGTTGTTCCAAGTGGTAAGCAGCATTTCATTTCATGAGGAGAAAATATTTGATCATGTTCAAGAGCATCAGCAGTACTTGCTCTCTTGTTTGGATTTGTTGGATCAGAACTAGGTAGGTTATAGATTGAACCTGATAATTTAAAGCTATAGTTATCAGTGCTGTAATTTGTTATTGTTTTAGCCTGAGCCTTGAAAATTCCTGGTACTAATTTTTTATGTTCCGAATTACAAGTTAAAGGTTCATAGAAAACTTGTGGAATACCAATAAGTTCTAATTTTCCAAGTTTTCTTAAGTAGTAAAAGATATTGCCGGCATCACTTGCCACACCATCATTTCCTGGTGCAGCTTGAGTACCTGTTGGATTAAAATTAAAACTCACATAGTGATCTGATCCACCTGGGTATCCATTTTGTTTAACTTTTAAAATTCCTGTAGTTGTATCTAAGCAAGCCGCACAAGCAGGGCTTCCTGTTACGCCTGAAGCATCGTCAGCATCAAATGAAGCTGGGCAAGAACTAGCTTTTGTAATAGGGCATGATTTATTTATTCCTAATGCTTTTTCTTCAATAACATTTAAAGTCCCACCCAGTCTATTAGGAGCGATATATAAAGGAAGCCTTAAATGTAGTTTATAATGTCTTGTTCTTTCAGCTCCATCAAGAGAGTGATCAAAGAAAGTTGTTGCTACACCATCTCCTGACTTTGGTGCGTATGGTGACCATTTTGTAGGTTTATGATTCATTGTTCTGACAGTAACTACTGCAGTTGAAGTATTTAATTTAGGAGCAATGGCCGCAAAATCATCTGAACTAGGGTTCATACCAACTTGCATACATGCTTCACTTGGATTATCAGTATCTTCGCTTTCAGCACAAGTAAAATTAAATTCTTTAGAATAGGTAAGTGAACTTACTCCATAATCAGCTGTTGGATTATCGGCCATTAGAATAGGTGATTGATAATTTATACATCTAAAATTCGTTACATCTAAACTTAAACGTTTCTTAGTCCAATCATTTGTACCATCAGCAAACTTTCTAACCCAGCCACCACCACAACAAGTTTTTCTGGCTGTTTCACTAACTGATACCCATTGTTTTTTAGTTAAAATATTAATATCATTTTTCTCTTCAAGATCACCATCACTTCTGTCAGCAAATCCTGTAACTCCTGAGCTATTATCAATAACTGTATAGCGAGAATATCTTCCCGCTTCTGATGGATTTAAATATGAATCCATTTTCGTATTAAGCTCATCTGTCTCAGGCATTCCTGGAGTACTTTCAGAATAGAGAGTTAAGTCAGAGCCAACTTCTCTACAGCATCTATTTTTCTTCATATCAAAGAGAGTGTAGTTACTTGAATAGATATTGGGTTCTGGAGTTGCTTGACCGCAAACCAAAGTTTCTTCCCAGTATTTTTGTTCAGGGACATTTCCAAATAAGTTCGCTAAATCTCCACCAAATTGATTTATTTGTTCAAGATGAAGTTTGTTAGGGGCACAATCTAAATCCGTGTGGCAGATAGAACCAGCTCGTCTATAACAAGCATCTCGTGCCATTGTTGGAGCATTTGTCTTTATTCCTTCGGCAATACTTAGAGCTTCTATTAATTCAAAAGGATTTTGATCCTCCTCAGATTTTGCTTCACCACCACAGCTATTTTGAGTTTTGGCCAGATTTCTGTAATTAGTTAATGCTGCTTCTTCATCTTCCTCAAGAGAACTAAAAAATGTTGGAGAAGTATTTAGAAGATTTCCATCTTCACCAAAAACAGGGCATGCCATATATTTGTTTTCTGCTGCATTATCAGCATCACATCCACCAATTTGAGATATATAATCCGTTCTTAAGTTTTCATCAGCACTTGCATGAGCTTCAAATGGATTTTCAACTTCACTTGGAAGGGCCTTACCAGGCATACAAATACCTTCATTGTCGCCTGCACCATCATCTGTAAGTTGAATATTTGCTTGCAAGTTTTCAACGATTTCTTCATCGAGTGTATTACTATCACCAATATAATTAAATGGTCTTCCTAGGATATTTGTATCTCTTCCATAGAGACTATCTACATAAGGCATAATATCAAATGATCCAACCATACGAGTTACTTCTTTACTAAACACTTCTGAATCAAGCCCGGCACAGTAAAAGTTTGGTGCACAAGTTAAAAGTTTTCTTACCTCTGAATCAGCAATACTATGAGCGTCTTTTCTACAAACCGAACCTCGGCCTCTATAAACACAACGTTTTGAAGAGCTTGTTAAAAGACCATTGGGTTGTTTTAATATTCCTTCTAATGTGACCATTAGTCCTTCATTTTTTTCATCTGCTTCTGGAGTAAAACCAGGAATAAAAGTTTTAGATTTTCTTACATCCGCGCATGAGTATTCCCAGCCTAATTGGCTTACACAATCAGAGTCTACATTACAAGTATGAAAACGCTGACAAGTAGCCGCTTCATTTTGTTTTGCATGATTAAAAGGCAGATTGTGATTATAATCAGAAGTAGCAGCTGAAGTTATTCCTTTATATTCTTGTATGCTTACTGAGTGTGTTGTTGCTGAAGCTAAATCCGCATAAGGAGCATTAATTGCAAGAAATAATTTATTGCTTGTTGCTGTTACTAATCGTCCTTTACCAACAGCAAACCATTTAAATCCATCAAATGATCCTATCAGAGCGCCTTTATTAAATCCGAACCAATCTTTTTGATAACCATTAATATATAGTGCAGCTTGAGTTTTTAATCTTGCAAGTCTTTGATCAACAACTTCTTCTTTATCTAAATGTGAGTAGGGAAGCATTGTTGGTGGAACATAACAGGCCCTTCCAAAAATGGTATCTTCATAATTTCCAAAAGTAGAATTATAGGCGTATGAATCTCTTTGTGTTGTATAACCGACAGCTTGTAAACCTGTACCATAGACAGATGTTGGAAATGCTGTAAATGCAGACATCCAATTATCTTTTGCACAAGTAGGACATGGTGTGTAGTAACCAGAAATGGTATTTATAACATATGAAGCGCCTTCCTCTACATCAATCTTTTTTGCAGGAAGGGCCTGGTCAAGTGATACTGCTATTTGACCTAAAATTGAATTCATATTAAAGCTTCCATTTACAGGAAGTAATTTTGCAGAGTCTTGATAAATAAATGTTGATCCTTCTTGTTCTATGTTTTGATTAAATATTTTAGATAAATCAAAATATTCAGAGCCATCACTTGAACTATAAAAACGATGAGGAGCGGATCGAGATGAAACAGCAATTGTTAAATCTTGAAAAGGAATATCTTGGACTACAGGTGGTGTTTTACAAACAATCTCTGTAGGCTCTTGGTTTTGATCAAGATTTCTTGCTTCATATTCATAGTAAGGACAACTATTAATTCTATTTTCAAGTGTGCCAGTAGCACATCCACAATTATTATATAATCTTGTTAACACATTTTTATAATAAAGATCGTCAGTGATATCATCAGTATTACAGAATTGATATTCACCTTCTGGGTTTATAGGGTTTACATGAAAGGGCTGACTTTCAGCTTGTTCTTTTAATTCATTAAGGCAGTTATAATCATTTTTTAATTTATTAAATGCTTCTTGAGCCGCATTGATATTTGCATTAGGATCAGTCGTTCCAGTTCCTGAACCACCTGGATCTGTACCAGTAATAATTGTTTGGCAAATATAAAAGTATTCAGGGTAACTTGAGTAAGCACTTGGATTATTAACAAGTAATTCTAAAATATCATCATAGCCTGCAAGATCGACAGCACCAGGCTTTGGAGCACCATCTTTAACACATTGACCATCAAGACAACAATCAAAACCTTGTGATCTGCATTCTGTATTAGTGCAATTAGGATTGTCGTTATTTGAATCGTTAGTCATGTTAACGCTAAAATTAATTTTAGCAAAATCTATATTTGCTTGTGCGTAAGTAGGATCAAGAGTCCATTCAGATCCGCTGTATACTGATTTTTTTAATCTAAGTTTTTTAGCAATTAATTTTCCTTTGCAATCTTGGCATAACTCATCTGGAGTGTAGTGAGCAGTGTCTGTGTCAACGAGATTATCTAAAAGAAATTGTCCTTGAGCATTGGGAAAAATATCATCACCTTTACAATTAGCTTTATTTGAATTTCCTGATCCCATATCTAGACGAAAATATTTTTCAATTTTATTTGTACCGTAATGGGTAATACTTTGTGGAATGGCCCTTACTCTGAGTTGGGTATTTTCAAAGTTTGCTGTCGTAAAATCCATTATCAAACAATGTGTTCCATAGTTTTGTGTATTTAATAAATAATTGTGAATATAATTTCCGCGAATATAAAATGTTCTCGTATCATCAGAATTTATAATTAATGAAGTTAGATATTTAGAACTTGAGTACCATGAAATATCATATTGAAATGGATTACTTGAAGTATTTGAATTCGTATTTGTATTAGTTGTTGGCGTATTTGTAGAAGAACCAGTTGTACCACCTTCAGTTTGAATAGGGACAAACTCTTGTTCAGGCATACAAGAAATCAATAAAATGTGAATGAGGATTACAACAACAGCTCTTTTCATCTCTACCCAGCTAATCGGCTTAAACTACTAATAATATTAAAAATTATTAAGCCGAACTTCCTCTCAGAAACTATTATACCGAGTGAATTTGTCTGGGAGGGGAGAAAATTATAGGAGTCCTAAAATTACTCTATAAACTGCTGGAATTACAATTAATAATTGATAATTTTTACAGATTTTCCAAAAGTATAAAAACAGGGAATTTTAGAAATAGCCTATAAAAACTGTCGGTTAGTTGTATTCACCAGCTGAAACAATAGGATTGACGTAGTTGTTGGGATCATAAACAAGTTGATTATTTACATTAGAACTCGGTGGAAAGATCAGTCCATTATTGGCCGCATATCCAAAATATCCGGTATTACTTAAATTATTCATTCCCCACATATCATAAGGTCCGCTTTGAGGGAGGTTAAAGGCTTGTTGCCATGCTAATTGATTTTGATATTCCATAAATTCTGGCGAGGAATAAAAATGATCTCTCTTAGCTTGATTAATAAATATTTCATTTTGCATTTCATTTTGCTGGTAATTCATCCAAGTGCCTATACCTGTTCCTAGTACTGCTCTGGCAGTCATGTTAGCGCGATACTGTGCCATCGCTTCATTCTCAGCACTACGAGTAGGATTTGCTCTATGTCTAAAGGTATCTGGTGAGAAATTATTTGAATTAGACTTTCCATCTTGAACATCAACTGGCAGACAGATTCCAGAAAGGCTTGCATTGGATTGTGCTAATTCATCACATTTTGCGAGAGTTTTTGTTTCAGTTGTTTTGATATCATTTGTATTAAGATCAGAATGAAGTGTAGTGAGAATTTCACCTGTTTCCTTTAGGGTAACTAAAAATTCACTGCTAACTAAATTATCCGATCCCTTACAATCAGTAGAAACAATGATACCTGTAGTTTCTTTAACACATTTAGCTTCATGTAAATTATAAACGATTAAAGATTTAACATTTTCAAGGGATTTAATACTTTCATTATTTTGTAATTTTTTAATTAACTGTTCAGCTTTTTTGGCCTTATTTATTGCATCAGTTCTAGCTGCGATTGCTTCATCAAAACCCATTTCACATTTAGATAAACTCGTTTCAGTTGCACTAAAGCAAGCCAGATCTACTGAACTTTTAACATCACTTGTACTCGTAATAGCATTATAAGATGAATCAATTGCTTCAAGTTGTTTAATATATTTATTCTTAGCAGGATTATTTATTTGTTTTAATTTGTTTATGCAATCTCCGGCTAACATAGAGTAGTCACAAAGATCAGCATCTAAATCATCATTAATATTTTCAAAGCTTGAATGAAGACCTGATTTAAATAAAACAGAACGACTATTATGAAGAGAACTAAGTTTCTTTTTATAAGTCTCCCAAACTTCAGATTTCTTGGCTTCTAGTGAGTCATCTGGAGAAAGGGTTGTTACTTCTTTCACAGTATTATCAAAGTATTCAAAATTAAATGCAGTTGTTTCTAAATTTAAAATCCCATCAACATCATCACTAATCGAAATATTATAAGCATCATTTAATATGCTTGAATAATTTTTCTTAAAATTTTTAAATTCGCTCTCTGTAATTTTATCAC
>CAYGTU010000024.1:0-22780 GCA_964352945.1 uncultured Bacteriovoracaceae bacterium | reverse complement strand
GTCATCAGTATCCAGATATGCATGCGTTTGAATTAAAAGAAGAACTTTCAAAATTATATAAATTAAAAAAAGAAAATATTATTTTAGGAAATGGTTCTGAAGGTATTATGGCCTATATTGCTCGTGCCTTTATCCAACCAGACGATGAAATAGTAACAGCTGAAAAGACTTTTATTGGATTTCATATCTTGGCGAGAAGTGCTGGCTCAAAAGTTATTACAACTCCAAGAACTCCAGATCTTCGTTATGATGTAAAAGCGATGGCAAAAGCAATTAACGAAAATACTAAAGTTGTTTATATTGCAAATCCTGATAATCCAACAGGAACATATATCACTAAAGATGAATTTGATTATTTAATGGAATTTGTTCCAAGTCACACTATTGTAATTTTAGATGAAGCCTATTTTGAATATGCTCAAAGTTTTAATGATTACCCCGATTCTATGGATTACCGCTATGACAATGTTATTACCCTTAGAACTTTTTCAAAAGCCTATGGTTTGGGCGGAGTTAGAGTTGGTTATGGTTTTGCTCATGAATATTTAATTGAAAATTTACATAAGGTTAAACTTCCCTTTGAGCCTTCTAAAATTGCACAAAAAGGTGCGATAGGTGCAATTAAAGATTACCCCCATCTTGAAAGAACTTTAAGAAACAATACAAAAAGACATGCTGAACTTATGGAATTTTTAAAGTTTCATAATTTTAATCCCATTGATTCTGTAACGAATTTTATTTCATTTAAAACAGGGTCTTTTGAAGCAAGTGATTGGATGTATGAAAAATTACTAGACGAGGGTGTCATCATTAGACCATTAGTGGCCAATGAATTACCGGAATGGGTAAGAGTTAGTATTGGCACTAAAGATGAAATGACACACTATTATCAATCAATGGAAAAAATATTACCAGAATATAACGAAAAATTTGGTCGACCTTAAAAGGATAAAAAATGGAAAATTTTAAAGCAAGTGGACTCTATACTAAACAAGCTCACGTAAAAATTCCTGAAGGACACTTTGAAGAAGAGCATGCGAGAAAAGGCTTCTTTGGAAGAGTTAGTCATCTTTATCACCAAAATCCCTTAACTAATTGGACAAATATAGAGGGTAAATTAAAGCCTCGTAATCTTCCTCCTGTTTTTGATAAAAATCCATTCAAGGAAAGCTTTGTAAAAGTACTTTACAACAATGATTGCCAAATCTACTTAGCTTACCTAACTAAGAGTGCTGATAATTTTTATCGAAATGCTGATTTTGATGAAATGTATTTTTTCCATGAAGGCGAAGGAATAATTGAAACTGTTTATGGTCCTCTAAAATATACTAAAGGTGATTATATTATCATTCCAAGAGGTACGACTTATAAACTATACCTTGAAAAACCAACTAAAATTTTTAAAGTAGAATCTGCTTCTGAATTTGAAGAACCTGATCGTGGACTTTTAGGTCCAAATGCTTTATATGATCAAACTGCTATTGAAACACCTGTAGCTGCTCTTGGCTCTGAACAAGATAAAAAAGAATATAAAGTTGTAATTAAGCATTGTGGAGAATTCACTGAAGTGACTTATCCTTTTAATCCTCTTGATGCTTCAGGTTGGAAAGGTAGTCTCTATCCTTATAAACTTTCTATTTACGATTACTGCCCAATTAACTCACATAAGTATCATATTCCACCAAGTGGACATACTACATTTGTTTGTAGAAATTTTGTGGTTTGTTCTTTTGTCGCTCGTCCGCTGGAGCATTCAAGTGAAGGTGTTTTAAAAGTTCCTTTCTATCATTCAAATATTGATTTTGATGAAGTTCTTTTTTACCATCAAGGAAATTTCTTCAGTCGGGACAATATTGATCCAGGTGCCATCACTTTTCACCCTCAAGGAATTCATCACGGACCCCATCCAAAGGCATTTGCTGCTGGTGATGAAAAAGAGTTCACTGACGAATTTGCTGTAATGGTAGATACAAAATTTCCTTTAAAAATGACTCCTGATTTTGAAGGTTTTGAAAATAAAAATTATTGGAAATCTTGGATGTAATGCTATAGTTATTTTTATATTTAAAAATTAAAACAGCTGAAAAAATTTAGAAGAAATTCTAAATCTTATTCAACCTTGACTTATCACAACATTTAACTACACTCAAAGCTTATGAAAATCTTTCTTGTTTTATTTCTTTTAAGTGTAAATAGTTTTGCTAGCACTTATATCAATTGTGGTTCTCCTTCAGCGAAAGCCGATATAACAATCCAATTAAATGATAATCAAAAAGGTAATATCATCATCTCTACAAAAAAGAGAAAGAGCTTTTTAACTCTTCAAATGAATAAAATCGATTCGAATCGTATAGAGTTTAAGGCGAATAAGAATACAACTAAGTATTCAATCAGTTTTGACAAGAGACATTTAGAAGTATCTTCAGAATATTTCCCAAGTGATCTTTATGTTGAAACAAAAACTAGAATTCATAGAGAACAACTTAATTGTTTTTCAAAATTATTTCACTAATTCTAATACTCTAATAATTTTCTAAGCTCTGCTTCAATATCACCTATTTGAGGTAAGATAACGTCTTCTAAATCGGGGCAATAAGCTACTGGAACATCTTTAGAGGCAACTCTTAAAATTGGTGCATCAAGATACTCAAAACACTCTTCATTGATTCTAGCAGCGATTTCACCAGCAAGACCTGAAGTTTTATTTTCCTCGTGAGCAATGAGTATTCTATTTGTTTTTCCTAAAGATTTTTTAATTGCTGCCATATCAAACGGAGCCAAAGTACGAAGATCAATTACTTCAACTGAATATTCAGGTGCAAGTTTTTTTGCCGCTTCAAGAGATTTTTGAACTAGTGCCCCCCAAGTAATTACGGTTGCATCCGTTCCTTCTCGAACTGTTCTAGCTTTACCAAATGGAATCATATAATCATCACCTGGATCAGCTGTTCTATTATATCCTTGATAATATAAATGCTTATGTTCAAAAAATAAAACAGGATCATCAGATCTAATTGCTGTACGTAAAAGTCCAGCGGCGTCACTTGCATTAGAAGGATAAACCACTCTTAAACCTGGAATATGAGTAAATAATGATTCTCCTGATTGAGAATGATAAATTGAACCACCTCTTAAGTACCCACCGATTGGAACTCGAATAACCATAGGTGATTTGAAATCTCCTCCTGATCTATATCTGCAAGTTGAAAGTTCATTTTTAATTTGCATATAAGCTGTCCAGATATAATCAAAGAATTGAATCTCAACAACGGGTTTAATCCCTCGCATACTCATACCAATCGCTCGACCAATAATATTTGCCTCTGCTAAAGGAGAATTAAAAACTTGTCCATCAAGGGATTCTCTCTGGCATCCAGATGTTACTTTAAAAACTCCACCTTTACCCTTTAGTTCAGGATCACCTAATTTTTCTAATTCAGAAAAATCAGCAACGTCCTCACCAAAGATTCTCATTAGAGGATTTCTTTTTAACTCAGATTTCAGTGTTTTATTTATTGAACCAGCCATTGGAACATCTTCTTTTCCAGAATACTTTGGTTGAGTTTCAAAAGAACTTGAAGTCGGATCGATCGTCTCTGAATATAAAAATTTTGCATACGTATCTTTAGCTGGCCATGGAGTTTCGATAGCTTTTTTAATATCTGCTTTAACAGAGATTTCAATTCTCTTATAAAGAGCTTCTTTTTCTTTTTCACTTAAATAACCTGAATCTACTAAGAATTTAGGAAATGTATTTACTACATCCCTTGTTGCTTCTTCATCAAGATCCTCTTTTGTTCTGTAAGCTGAGTGATCATCTGAAAGTGAATGAGAATAGGGTCTTGTAACTGTTGCATGTAATAAAACAGGACCATTTCCTGCTCTCATATATTCTTCTGCTTCTTTAGCCGCAGCAAAACTTTCAATAGGGCATGTCCCATCACATTGAATTATTTTTAAACCTGGAAAATTATTTAATGCTACAGAAATTGATCCACCTGGAGTTTGAACTGAAGTAGGAACTGAAATAGCATATCCATTATCTTCAACACAAAATAAAACAGGTAATTTATTTACACAGGCAGTAGTTAAACCTTCCCAAAATTCACCTTGAGAAGTTGTACCATCACCACAACTTACATAAGTAATTTCGCGGTCATTATAAACGGGTGAATCTTTTAAGCTTCTTTCAGCAAGATATAATCCTGCTTCAGCTACCCCACAAGCCTGTAGAAACTGAGTTCCTGTACAGGAAGATTTTTGAATAATATTTAATTTTACATTACCCCAGTGAGCCGGCATTTGGCGGCCATGAGTAGCTGTATCTCCGATATTGCCATTGGCTTGGCAAAGCATTTCATAAGGAGTTACACCCAATCCAAGGCAAAGTGCTCTATCTCTATAGTATGGAATAAAGTAATCATGTGCTGGTTTTAAAACCATTGATATAGCAGTTAAAATTCCTTCATGACCAGCACCCGAAATTTGAAAAAAAGCTTTCGATTGTTTTTTCATTTGAATCTCGGCATCGTCAACTTTTCTAGAAGTATAGATATTCTCAAGCATTTTAATAAGCTTATCTCTATCTAAGCCATATTTTTTAATAATATCAGATTTATGTTTCACTGAACCGGCCTTAGTCTTTGATTCACTTTTATTTTTTTGTTCATCTTGAGATTGAGTTTCCATCTACCCTACTTCGTTAATTCATTGTTTAAAAACATATATATCGAGTCCATATCACTTTTATTTAATCTCGATTTAAAAGACCTCATATAAGTTCCCTCTATTCCCTCGTTTAAGATTAGAAGAAATTTATTTTTATCCTTGATCGAATCCTTTTTAGTAAGATCAAAATTTGCAATCTTTCCACCTTTCGCCTGTTCACCATGACATCTCAGACACTCAGATTGAAAAATTTTTTCACCCGCTTTTATGCTAGCAGCATATTCTTTTTTAGCCGAACAACTAAGTAGCAATATAAGCAGTAAGCACTTCAATTCATTACCTTTTTATGAAGATAACAATAGTAAATTATGTGAGATTTGGCAAAAACTTACGCGCAGCGTTTTGAGCAAAATAAATAATAAAATTAAGGCCTTACCGGGAAGTAAGGCCTTTTTAGGATAACAAATCGTCTTAATACACATTTTAGGAACAAATAAAGTTTAAATTACTCATTTAAAACTAGTTTCTTATCCTCCTTGAGAAAGTTAATAATTTTTTCAAAATGAGCAATCGGGTAAGCGCCACGGACAGCGACACCATTAATTATAAAGCCAGGAGTGCCATTGAACTTAAATGACGCTGCTTCGTCCATATGGGCTTGAATTTTTTCTGTAATTCTAGGATCTTTGATGTCTTTATTTAATTTAATTAAATTTACGCCAATTTTTTTGGCAATCTCGTTGAATAGTTTTTCACCTCCTGATATTTTTCTTTGATTATTAAAAACTTCGTCATGAAACTTAAGGGCAAGATCATAATTTTGCCTTCCAATGGCCTCAAAATACATTGCAGCAGTCATCGCTTGCGGATGGAAATCAAGTGGAAGATTCTTATAAATCACTTTCACTTGTCCAGGGTATTTCTCCAATAAATTTAAGACTGTTTTATTACCTCGTTCACAGAAGGGACATTGAAAATCAGTGTACTCAACAATTGTAACGGGAGCATTAGCATTACCTCGAAATATATCTTGAGGTAACAAAACAGGCTTAAGTGGATCACGTATTTGTCTTTTTATATTTAATATTTCATCAGCTTCTCTTTGATTCGCGATTGTTTCTTGCGCCGATTTAGAGGCTTCTTGCAGGGCCTCTAAATATTTCACGGGATTTTTCTTGATTGAATTGATAATGATATCTGGATTTTTTTCCAGAGCAGATGTTAAAGTTTCATGCGAAACTTTATTTTGACAGGATGTTAGAAAAGTCCCTGCAAGAAGTGTTATTGTGAGTGTTGTAGTTATTTTATTAAGTTTTTTCATCTTTTCTCCGTTGTTCATGATTAATCATAAACCCGGATAAAGATTAAATTGTCAGGAGAATGTCAGCGAAGAGTAAAGACTTAGCCAACAGTTTGTCAGGTTATAAGCTCTTGAATTTATAGCCAATTCCTCTCACTGTTTCGATAAAAGATTCATCAAATTTTTGTCTAATTTGTAAGATATGTGTATCAACAGTTCTTGTTGTTGGGTAATTTTCAAAGCCCCATACTTTATTTAATAGTTCATCTCTTGAAAAAGGACGATCTGGATTGGAAGCTAGTAATGCAAGTAAATCAAATTCCATTTTTGTTAAAGATATTTCTTCATCATTAAAGGTTACAACTCTTTTAAATGAATCAATTTTTATACCGTTAATTTCAATTAGCTCAGAAAGATTTTTATCAACTGATGATTTAACCGTTCTTAATTGAACTCTTATTCTAGCTATTAATTCACGTGGCTCAAAAGGTTTAGTCATATAGTCATTGGCACCTGACTCCAAACCAACCACCTTATCAATTAAATCAGCCCGAGCTGTTAGCATAACCACAGGAATTGAAACGTTTTCATCACGTATTTTTTTTAAAAAATCTATACCTTGTCCATCAGGTAACATCCAATCAAGAATTATAATTTTATAATCATCAATTTTTACGGACCGAGCTTTCTCAAGAGTATCACAATGAGTTACATCAAAACTCTCCATTGTTAAAAAAGATTTTAACGATGCTGCTAAGTTTTTATCATCTTCAATTAATAATAATTTCATACTTCCCTCTTCATTTTTAAAATGAATGCTGTCGGATTGTTTTCAAGCAACATATCTCCCCCCATTCCTTTGATTATCTTTTTTACTATTCCTAGACCTAGTCCAGTACCTTCACTTTTATTTCCTTTATAAAAATCTTTTGTAAGCTCACTGAGCTTTATATCGATTTTGCCAGAATCAGCTACTTTAATAAAAATACAGTCTTTCTCTTCGTGAATTGAAATAGTAACTGGCGCTATTCCATGATTGATAGCATTTTCAATTAAATTCTTTATGCATACCCCTAACCAGTAAGAATCAAGTTTTGTTGTTATAGGTTTAGCAGAGTTAATAAAGCTGACTTCATAATCTTTGTCTTCAATAAAACTTTCAATATAATCATTTAGTTCAATTTCTTGTAAATTAAAATCAATAAATTTATTCTTGGTGGATAAGTAGTTCTTACTCATCATAGTTAATCGATAAAGCCTGTGAACATCCGAAGATATTCGAAGGATTTCATTTTGGGTTTCTGGCTCAAAATGAAGAATTTTATTCTTAATATTTTCCAAGGTTAACATCATGCTTGCAACAGGAGTTCTAAATTCATGTGACAAAAGTCTTATGGCTAAATTCTTTCTTTCATCTTCAAGCTTTTGCTCTTTAAATCTCTGAAGAAGAAAATAAAATACTACTAAAGTAGAGAGTAGACTTGTAATGAATAAATAAATTTTCCGTTTATCCACATTTTTTATAAAATAGGAGACTGAAAACTTTAAACAAAAATCATCACTAATACTTATACATTTAGCACCTATAGTTTTCGCTTCTATCCTAAACATAGTATCTTTTAAATAATTTTGAAAATCTGATAAGTTATAGACGTAAAACTTCTTACCAAAAAAATTTACAAATCCTCTAGAAAGATAGAATACTTTTTTATCTTGTACAAAAAACTCCTTATTATCTCTAACCTTACTTAAAATTCTAGGCGATTCAAAATACTTAAATGGACTCGGAAGTTCATTAAGATAATTCTTAACTTCTGAAAGTTCTTGAACATTGAAATATGGAAGGAGTTTTACAATTGCCTTTTTAGAAAAACGTCCATTTTTAAGTGCTAAAAAAGCATAAGAGTTTCCTGAAAAATGCATATAAGGTGGCTTTACAAAAAAAGTAAATCTAAGAGTTTCTCTTACTCCACATCGAAACTCTTCCCAAACATAAGCTTTCTCATAGACATTTACATTCTGATTTGAAGGTAGCTTTTTAAAGCAATCATCGTTGGAGCTAAAAAGAGAATTTGATGAATTTTCTAATAATTTTCTATTCAATAATACATTCTGATCTGGATTAGAATAAACATCATAGAGATCAAAACTCGTTTCATATTTATTTGATTTAACAAAGCGAGAGATATATCCATCAAATTGAGCTAGCTGATCTTTAGTAATCTCAATTTCATCATCAACGACAATTCCTGAAAAATAAGCAGAGATTACTGAAAGGATAATCGTTAATATTGTTAGAGAATAAATTTGCCTCATAGACCTTTAAGATAACATCTATCGAATCGATTAAAAAGAAGTTCTTACTAAATGCGTCAGAATTGACAAAAAATTTACATAAAAAGAGGCATAGATATTCCAAAACCAAAACCTTCTATTGTAGGCCTATTAACAATTGGAACGTCCTCTAATTCTGCAAAAAGAATTTTTCTATAATCAATGATGATATTAATAACAGGATGTACGCCGAGAGCAACACCAGCTCCCCAACCCACTCCAGTTAAATAACCAGCATCATCATCTTTAAATTTTGAAGCAATTGCTGAGGCAAAAATTCTAACGGGAGATCTTGCTTCATGATAACCCACAATCAGTGAGTAATTTACAATTGAGCCCGTAATATCTTGAAGCCCCGGTACAGAGTTAGAAACAACTTCTGCTTTACGTTTACCATATTCGGCTCCAATACCAAGTAGAAGGCCACTTAAATTAAGCCCCATTCTTCCACCAACAGTTGTTCCAGTTATAAGCCATTCAGCTGTATCGGTTCCAATTTTATTTTCAAGAGTTAAAGCACTTGATTCCCAAGTACCATAGGGTTCAATAAACATACCTGCGTTTGTTGAAAAAGATATAATTAATAAATTTAGAAGTAGTATTTTTTTCATAAAAAAAAAGGCCCACTTAGTGAGCCCTTGAATATTTATTTTCTTATAAGCTAAATGGTGCTGATAGGCCTATTGATAAACCAGTATTTTTAAAATCATTATCAAGACTATCTCCATCAAATTCTGTAAACGTTAGTGATTTATATTCAATATTAATATCTACTATCGGTAAAAAAGTTAAGCCTAACCCAACTGCAAATCCTGAACCTTCAAAATCCCCTTTTCCAAATGCATTCACTGGAACAGGCGCAGGAGTGAAATCAACTGTATTAACTGCACTGAAAACATATTTAACATAAGCTCTAATTGGAGCAATTGGAACATCGATTCCTGCAGTGATTGCATTGTTTTTAGTTGTTGATTCTAGGTCTGGAAAAGTTCCACTTCCATCCCATACCAAATCCTTGCTTCCTGTTTCAAAATCGTAAGCAAGAAAAGCTGGACCAAAAGTTAAACCTAATCGAGCCCCCATACTCACACCTTTTTGAGCAAAAGCAAAATTGGTGTTTGAATCTTCTTCCATTACACTTAAATCATAATTTATATATGGCTCAATTAAAAAACCTGCACTCGCCTGAAATGCGAATAGAATCGAAAGAATACCTAATAATTTTTTCATTTTTTACTCCTTAATATTTTAATAATTAATTTATAAATGGAAACGAAACTCCAAAAACAAAACCTTTTAAATTTATTTCGCCTGCAGAACAACTTGATTCAGGGCTACAAACATCGTATTTAATATTTTTATATTCTGTAAAAAAAGATAAATTGGGTCTTACAGTTAAAGCAAAACCTAATCCTATTCCTTTACCGCCTAAATCAAGAGCAGAATCTTGCTCAACAATAGATTTAAAATAATATTTAAACCATGATTGAAAAATTGGAATAGGCCTGTATCCAAATAAGAAAGCATTATTTACTGTATTTACTTCTCTATGATTATTTGAAGCGATCCATTCACTCTCAAGACCTTTTTCATAATCAATACCTACATAATAAAGAGGATTATTATAAGCTAAACGAAGCCCTAATGTAGTACCTCTAACTTCAGAGTTATCGCTATCATCAGCTTTGGTTTTATCTAGAAAAGTTAGATAAGGCTCTGCAAGCATACCTGCATAAGCATTTGACAAAGATATTATAAATATAATTAAAAGTATTTTTTTCATAGTTCTTCTAATTAAAAGGGCCTACTAAGTAGGCCCGAATTATTTTATAAACTAAATGGTACTGAAACACCTAGCACTAGGCCTTTGTTATCAATTGCAGTTGTTAAACTATTACCATCAACTTCATCAAGAGAAATATTTCTGTATTCAACATTTATTGAAAGCATTGGAATTACTGACCAGCCTATACCAAAAGCTGTTCCTCCACCTTCAATTGTATCTGAATCATCTCCAATTTCGTGCTTAGCGCTGATATAATATTTAAGATAAAGATTTAGCATTGGAATTAATGAAACACCCGCAGCAAGAGCTGTATTAGAAATTTTTAAATCTCCAGTGTCACCATTGCTAAATTCTGCTGTTTTGGAAGTTCCACTTTCAATATCTGCAGCAAGCCAAAATCCTGCAAACTTATAACCTACTCTTGCTCCAAAGCTCATTCCATCGGAATCTATCGTTGTGTTTCCTTGCTCATAAGTCGTATTGTCCATAAAATTTAAATAAGGTTCAATTAATAAACCCGCTTTAGCTGAAAAGCTGATTGTACTAAATACTAATAGAGTTAATAATAAATTTTTCATGAAGCTACCTCCGTGTAAGTTACTTCTTATGGTTATTTTAGATTTCTCTTTTATTATACAGTAAACAAATGATAGCAAACCAGTAAAAAACCTGTTTTTATCTGTAATTTTTACATGAAAGACTGACTAGCTCAGTTATTCAATTAAAACTGCTGTCTTGATCGGTCTATAGGTTTTGAGGCCAACGCTTTCTAAATACTTGATCAACTCAGCTGGTCTTACCCCTGTTCCTCGATCAATGTTAGTCGAAATAAAAAATCCTTTTTTATCCTTACACGTTGAAACTTCATCAATTGAATTAAGTAAATTTTCTTCTAATTCTAGTTTACCTACTTCAATCGACTTAATCATCGGCCTAATATTTTTATCATGATAAAGCTTATGTTTTTTTGAATATGAATCAATAATAATGGATTCACTCTCCATCATGGTGCTAGCGATTTCATCTAACTTATCTTCATTATCTACTGGAATAAAATAAGTAAAACCAAGGGCAGCTTCTTGAATTGATTTTGTAAAACTTTCTAATTCATAAGTTTTCTTGAAAATTAATCCTGGTTCAGAATTATTTTGTAGGATTTCTAAAATCATTTCTGGGTATTGCCATTTTTCTGCAACTCGAACATCAAAGTATTCTGTTAGAGAACTAATTCCTAAAGTTAAAGCAGGTCCAAAAGATATTAGTGGTCTAAGTGTATAACCTTCACTCATAAGCACTTCAATATTAGCTCTTTTAAAAATTCTTTGAATTACCTTTTGCATATCAAGATGACTAATAAAACTTATAGATCCAATCTTGGAAAATTCAATTCTATATTTGTAACCAATAAATTGACCACGTTTTTCTCTATGTTCTACAATATCGTGCTTTAGAACTTCCGGCTCAACATAGTCTTCACTTTTTATTGCATTCATCGTTTTTAAAAAGTCACGTCTTTCATCAACCATACCTTTTAAATCACATTCAATCCCACAGTCATAACAAACGAGACGTTTTTTATCTATATCAAATGTTTTTTCTAGTTCATCTAAACTTGAGTGGTGAACAATAGCTCCAGCAACTTTTCCACAAGGAGGAGATAATCTATCTTTAGTTGCTTTTCTCCATTCAATATCTAAAAATCTATCAGTCAAACCAACATCAATATGATCCCATGGAAGTTTTCCATCAAGTGGAATAGTTCCTAACATATAATCAGTATTTATCCCCGATTCTTCAACACATTCCATCCATAAACTATGTTTAAAAGTTTCATTCCAACCATCAAAACGAGCACCTTTTTTCCAAGCTTGATAAATAATTTCCCCAACCCTTCTATCTCCACGAGACACGATTCCTTCCAAGTGAGAGATTTTTGAAACATGCTTTCTAAAATTTAATTTATAATCACGGGACAATTGTTTTAAGAACTCTTGCTTTCTTTCAATCTCAGAATAGGTAATCATTGGTGCCCATTGAAAAGGCGTATGAGGCTTAGGTACAAAGCTTGAAACTGAAACTGTAATATTAGGATTTTTTGCTCCCACACCGAATGCTTCTTTTCTAGCATTTTTTCCAACTTCCATTATGGCCTGAACATCTTCATCTGTTTCAGTTGGAAGTCCAATCATAAAATAAAGTTTCATTTTCACCCAACCACGTGAGAAAACATCTCGGGCAGTTTGTAGTAAATCTTCTTCTGAAACATTTTTATTGATAACTTTTCTCATTCTTTGCGATCCAGCTTCTGGAGCAAAAGTGAGAGAAGTATTTTTTACTGTGGCTAATTTATCTAAAACTTTATTATCTAAGCCATAAGCACGAAGTGAACTAATTCCTAATGTTGCATCTTCCGCTGATAATTTATCTAATAGTTCAATAACTAGTGGAGTAACTGCTGAGTAATCTGCAGTCGAAAGACAAGTTAAACTTGCCTGATCATACCCACCTGCTTTTAATCCATCCATAACCATTTCAACAACTGACTTTGGGTCACGCTCTCTTACGGGACGATAAATCATCCCTGCCTGACAGAATCTACAACCTTCAGTACAACCACGAGCAAGCTCAACAGAAAATCTATCAAAAATAGCAGTTAAGTGGGGAATTGGTGATTTAGTTGGAAAGGGATAATCACGAAGTGAATCGATAAAAAATCTTTTAACTCTTTTTGGGGCAAATTCTTCAAATTCTTTTTTTACATTCGTTACACATTCAAGACCGGATTTATAATCAACGGCAGTATCATAAAACTGTGGAACATAAATTCCATCCCACTTAGCAAGCTCTTTAAGAATATCAATTCTTTTGATTTCAGATCTTCTTGCCTCCCCTATGAAGTGAACAATTCGAGTAAAGAGTTTTTCACCATCACCTATAACAACAAAGTCCATAAAAGGGGCAAGTGGTTCTGGGTGTGTAGCACATGGTCCACCACAAATAACAAAGGGCTCATCTTCTTTTCGATCTTCAGTCTTAATAGTGATATTTCCAAGATCAAGCATATTTAAAATATTGGTATAGCTCATTTCGTATTGTAGAGAGAATCCCACAACATCAAATTCAGAAAGAGGTTTAAAATTTTCAAGAGAAACGAGAGGAAGATTTCTTTCTCTCATTTGTTTTTCCATATCTACCCAAGGACAAAAAACACGTTCAGCACACATTCCTTCATGTTGATTAATTTCTTCATAAAGTATTTTCATTCCTAAATGGCTCATTCCTATTTCATATGTATCAGGAAAACAAAGTGCTGCAGTGGCTTGCATCTCATTCCAATTTTTTCTTTGGATAAAATGTTCTCCACCTATATATCGTGCTGGTTTATCTACGCCCTCAAGAAATGAGGCATAAGGATTTTTTAAAGACATGTCTTACTCCAATATGTGTTTATTTCTGCTAAATGCAGGAAGGAATTGAACCTTCTGTGAGTGTGAAATGTTTTTAGCTATATCGAGGTTAAATGTAAAGAATTATTGGAAAAAGTCTAGAATCCCATTGTTAACTTACTGGAAAATCTACGATCCTCAGAACCCCTAAAGACTTCTGGTTCACTTGATGTATCTACCGCATAAGTTGTTATATCAAATCTTGTTGAGTCTCCACCAAATCCAAGTCCGAATGAGCCAAATCCGTCACCTGATCCAAAACGAACAAAGATTCTTCGAGCAAGATCAATTTCTATACCCATTCCCATTTTTCTTCTCTTATCAACAGTATCATAAACGTTAGTAACATCTTTATAAGAGAATTCAATATGAACTCTTGTAGTTGCTCCTGCAAGCGGAGTAAAGGAAAGACCATAATCATAAGTTCTTGGAATATTTTCTGGGAGAGAGGCACCATCTCCATAAGAATTTGTAAATTCTGCTTCAAAAGCATTTCTTATTACTCCTGAAAAAGACATCATCGCCCAAACAGGAAGAGTTACTCTAAAACCAATCGTACTATGAACCATTCGACCTGTATTATAGTCTGCTTCAGCAATTGATATGGGAAGCGTTGATTGAGGAGCAGTCCCTTGATATTGTTTTCTACTTAGTAATACCGAACTAATTCCAAGTTTAAATATTCCACCCCAAGCAGAAAAATTCAGTCCAACCACTGGACCAAAATCACGTCTAAATGCAAGTTCAACTGGATCAGTTGCACTTGGAATAAGGGCCCTAGATCTTTGGGAAAACATCCAACCAAGTGTTAGATTTCTAAAGGCCATGTTAGGAAAAAGATTTAAGCGCGAGTGATGAACTTTGTCGACCTGACCTTGAATTTGCTCAAACATTCCCTCAGGGGTTTGCTGAGCTACCATGCGAGGAAATATAGAACCCGCTCCATTGTCACCTGCTGTATCAAAATAAGCTTTATTTCCTTCCATTTGACCATGGGCAAATACAAAAGAACCCTTCCTTATAGAACCAAGACCTGCAGGATTATAAAAAGCAGCCAAACTATCATCAGCTTTACACATGAATGCCCCACCAAGTGCCTGCGCTCTAGTGTCTGAAATCAATTCAGGGTTAGCTGCATCTTCAAAACCAATTGATTGGGAAAATACGGAGGTTGAGAATATAAACAAAATTACTAATAATCTCATCTTGTTATTTTCAGGTATTTTGTGGTTTTACTCAATCCTGCAAGTTATTCCGGAAGTTAAAATAATATATATTTATAGTGTAATAAGTACATATCTTGACTATTTTGCATTGCGTTATTTTTTATATTTGATAATCTCTATCTACCAACAAAATCTCTCTCTCAATTATGAAAAACCCGAGAACGTGCGCAAACACTTTCTCGGGTTTTTTATTTAAGTACCTAAAATTATTAAATTATCTAGTCTTTTGACCTGGAAATCTATGGTGAGACGTCTTTCCTAAAAAAGTTTTTTGAATTGATCTCATTTGGTGAATTCTGCTTTCAGCTAAAACGTCTGCTGCCTTATTAACAGGAATATTTTTTTCATCAGATATATCAAAGATGTTTAGTGCTGTATCATAAATTGTATTAATCATTCTTCGAGACTTTGAATCGGCCCATCCTTCGAATTCAATAGAAACATTCATTAATCCACCAGCATTAATTAAATAATCTGGAGCATATAATATTCCTTTTTCTTTTAAAATTTGTCCGTGACGATCTTCTTTCAATTGATTGTTAGCAGCTCCAGCAACAATTTTACATTTAAGCATTGGAATCGTTTCATCATTTATTGAAGCACCAAGTGCGCATGGTGAATAAATATCACACTCCGCCTGGAATATTTTATTTGAATCAATAAATTGTGCTTCAGGTATTTGCTCTTTAAGTTTAGCAATATTTTTTTCTGAAATATCTGTAAATAATACTTTTCCACCATCGCGAGCTACTAGTTTAGCTAGTTCAAAACCTACTGAACCAACACCTTGAATAGCTACAGTTTTTCCATTCACACTTCTGTTACCAGTTGTTCTCATAAGACTTGCCTCAAGTCCTCTAAAAACACCTAGTGCAGTGTATGGTGCTGGATTACCTGAACCACCATGTTGAAGAGCTATTCCACAAACATAGTTGGTTTCTGTATAAATATGATCAATGTCGTCTACAGTAATATTCACGTCTTCTGCAGTTATATAACGACCGTTTAATGATTCAATAAATCTTCCATAAGATCTGAAAAGCGCTTCCGATTTATCTTTATTTGGATCACCAATGATAACACCTTTACCACCACCTAAATTTAAACCTGAGACAGCAGCTTTATAAGTCATCCCACGAGAAAGTCTTAATACATCTTCAACTGCTTCATCTTCATTTTTGTATTGCCACATTCTCGTACCACCTAGTGCAGGTCCAAGACTTGTATCATGAATGGCCACTATAGCTTTTAGGTTGCATGATGGATCGCTAAAATAAACTACTTGCTCATGGCCCATACTATAGAGTTTTTCAAATGTAAGCATTTTTTTCTCCCGAGAACCTCTGGATTAAATACGAGGTAAAATTAAAAATATCAGTGATTCTATCTAATTAAATAAGGCTAAAAAGAATATGCACAACGTGTTAATAAAGTCCAAAAATCAAGTAGTTAAAGTAGAAAATGATGAGGTTATTTACGATGCTCTTGATGCTCAAGGAATAGAGCTTCCTCATGGCTGCTTAGCTGGATCCTGCGGCGCTTGTAGAATTGAAGTCTACTCTGGGATGGAAAATTTAAAAGACCCGAGCACAATCGAATTAAACACTATTGAAGCTATCAAGTTAAATAAGCCACATTTGAATGGAAAGAATATAAGACTTTCTTGTCGAGCAAAAGTTCAAGGCGATGTTGAAATAGATCCGGTTAGCTAGTTAATGCCTTTTCTCTTTTTTCTCTTCGCAAAATAGCATTTATTGCATCTGCACTAGAAACGGCTGTGTCCCAAGCGGTATAGACCTGTTTTCTGGTATTAGCTCTTAAGTCACCGGCTACATAAAGTCCCGGAACACTTGAAAGTCCCACATCATCAGTTTCAACAAATCCTCTTTTATCTAAATTTGCCTTTAACTCTTTGGCTAAATCATTATAGACAATCATTCCAAGAGAGATAAAACAAATATCTGTTTTTAAAGTTTCGCCATTAGAGAATTTAAAGCCTTCAAGCTTTCCTTCTTTTTTTATTCCCAAAACTTCTGATATTTTTTGATCGTTATATTTTATCTTATAAGCTTTAAGCATCTTTTGTGTATCTTCATTAAATTCAATATCCACACCATTTGTAAGAATGGTGACATCTTGATTATTATATCTTTCATATAAAATCGCTGCTACCCACGCCACATCAGAAGTGTCGCCGATGATACTTAAGCTTTTATTTAAAACATGGTGACCATCGCATCTGATACAGTAGTCTGCTGTTTGAAAATTAGCGTATGGGAGAATATCTTTGATTGACTCATTAATATGAGGTTGTACGTCCATAACGCCTGTACAAAGTATAACAAATCTTGCTTTATAGACTTTATCGTCACTGGCAGTTAATTCAAAAACTCCATTTGATTTTGAAATTTTTTTGATACCTGTTTTTTGAATATGATGAAACTTATCTTTGAATTCAGATTCTTCTAGCCACTTTATGGCTTCGCTATTTGGCTCAACTATACCTTTTTTATAATTAAGATGAGCTGGCATATTTTCAATTTTCTTTACCCAAAAATCTCTACTTTGTTTTTTATTTTTAGGTGTGCCTGGAAAAAAAAGAGTTTCATCATTATTTAAAACTGTTCTAATCGCTGCTTGCGTTCCAGCTGCCCCACCGCCAATAATAGCGATTGAATATATTTTATCTGTCATGATTATTCCTAATTTAGATCAAATTCTCTTACATTATCAGCTACGACAAACGCTTTATCTTCTTCATTGATAATAACGTTTCTAGCCTCAGCTTTAATCTCTTCTTTCTCGTCTTCTTCAACTTTCATTATTTTAATATTATTAATTTGATTATCTACTACATCAATTAGTTCAAAAGAATAATGGCCCCAATAAATCATGTGACCTTTCTTAGGAAATGCATCTTCCAGTAAATCCAACATGAAACCATTTAGCGTTGAGTAATTATCATTTAAAGGTATTTCTATCTCAAAATCATTATCCAACTCACGAAGAGTTGCACTACCTTCAACGGTAATACCATTATCAAAATTTACATTTTTACTATCATTTTCAACTTCTTCATCATCATCATGCTCATCTTGAATTGCTCCAAAGATCTCTTCCATTATGTCTTCTAAAGTTATAATACCAACGACTAATCCATTTTCATCTTTTACAAGTGAAAGGTGAACTTTCTTACGATTCATATGATCAAAGACAGATTGTATTTTCATATGTTCATAAACAAAAAAAGCTTCATTAGTATATTTAGTGATTTTAAAGCTCTTTCTATTTTCTTCATTAATAAAAGCAATATCTTTTACATGAATAAAACCATAAATTTCATCAAGATCTTTTCCAAAAACTGGATATCTTGAGTGAGCCTCATCTCTAATCATCTTAATTATTTCTTCATATCCAGATTCAATACTAATTCCAATAACAGCACTTCTTGGAGTCATAATATCTTTAACTTTAATAGTAGGGAATTCTAAAATTGAATTTAATAAATCGATCTGTTTTGAATCAATTGATTGCTCTTTCTCTGCTTTTGAAACCATATATTCAATATCATTTTGAGTAACTAATCTTCCATTTAGCTGAGCCTTATCACCTAGAACTAATCTAATAATCACCATAAACAGCTTAACGATCACATAAAGTGGTGAGTAATAAAGTGCTTTTAATACCCACAACATTGGTATTGCTAGTTTTTCAGCATGATTTCTGCAAAAAGTTTTTGGAATAATTTCACCAAAAATTAAAATCACCGTAGTTGAAAATAATACGGCAACAGTTATGGCTTTATCTGGAAATAAATCTTGAGCCACCGAAGTTGTTAAAGAAGCTATAAAAATATTAACGATATTGTTACCAACTAATAAGGTAGTAAGAATCTCACTTGGTTTTTCTAAAAGAAATTTTAGGGCCTTCGCACTTCTTCCACCCGCATCGATTAGCTGCTTAGTTCTATCCACAGAGATAGACATTAAGGCTGCTTCCGATCCTGAAAAGAACCCAGACAATATCAAACTAAAAATTAGTAGCGACAATTCAACGGAATTAGCTTCCAAGATTTAAGCCCCTTTGACTTCTAACTAATAAATACGATTGAGATTTACTTAGGTTCAACTGTTCTAGCGGAGGTTCTATGGTTAGTTTCCTTTAAAGAATTTCACAATTAAAATTCTCTGTATGTCATATTATACCTTAAAAATGAATTTAGGTCTATCTCGTTTAAATGCTTTTTATTTATAAAATCAAAAAAATAGTCAATCTTTTTAATGACTTAGAGGCTTACCCTCAAAATTATGATCAGCATAAACTATTCTATCGTTCATTTCGTGATCATAGTCACGAATATCCGATATATTGGCGACCTTTCTAAAATTAGTATTACATTTATAGCATATACAAACTCTAGCCAATTTTCCAAAAAGTGCTAGATCAATGAGGTACAAAACTATAAACGGTAATCCGGCATACATTGGGTTTGACCAAATAAGAAGTGCTGTAGAGATGAGAATCGTTAAGATAAAGAGAGAAGCTCCGATCTTTCGGTTAAAATCTTTTTGGGAATAAAAGTCTTTTCTTTCACAAACAGGACAGTCTTTAAGTATAGAATTCTCATGGTCAACATTACATTTTATAGCGATTTCTGTTGAGCATACTTCACATAAAGCTTTAGATGCTGAGTGATCTGGATATATATCTACACTTGATTTACAAGTAGGACATGTTATTTGTATTTCCATCATAAAACTAACCCATAGCTAAAATGTAAAAAGGCTCCCATAATTTCGCCTATAAAAATAAAGAATACCATAATATAAAAAACACCTGTGGCACTTTGAATTGATCGCATTTTGCAAAGTTTATAAGCAAAGATACTAAGAATTCCTAGGGCCAGATAACTACATACTAATCTCATCAGTAGAAGAAGCCAATTAAAAGCATATCCTCCACCTAAGGTTGTTCCTTCGGTGAAAAAACCTAGGTTTTGACTTACACCAACACTGGAGGCAATTAATTTAACTAATAAGATTACCCACAAAATTTTCATCGAAATAACTAGAGGCTTTTCGCTCAGCTTTGGTACCACTAAATAGTAATGCCCTAACGTCATTGCATAGTTCGTTATTCCAATAAAAGCTACAGAAGAAAGAAAAAAAATTAATCTTGAAGTTTCTATGGAATAAATTTTAAAAGAAAGAAGAGAAAAACAAGAAATAATCAGAAGATAAAAAAATGAATTTAATTTTGTATTCTCATCTTTTATCAACTTAAAATAAATGGCAAGCATTACAAAAATCGCTGCAAAGAGATAAAACACTAAAGAAAAAATCTCTAGGCCCAAATAAAAAGAAATTAGAAATGAAACAACTATCCCAAAAAGTGAAATCCCTGTGATTAGTCTCAAAAATCCACCACCAGTCTTACTGGGATTAACCATTGGGCTAAAAAGAAATGTTCCAAATGTTAGGGCCAACACAAAAAAAAGAGCTGAGCTTTTTACTACTTCCATAAATATTCTATATTAGGAGACTGAATATATTCTCTTAAGTTTTCCATTATTTTTATATTTGCTTCTGGTATTTTATGCAAAAATTGAGGGTAGTTGTCAAAGTCAATTCTTGTATAATCCAAGGAAAGTTCTCTTCCATCCACTAAAAAAAAGTGAAGTAAAACTTTGCGATCAGGGTAAGTATGGGAAATCGTTTGAAACGGCTTATAAATAACTGTAGAAATATCAATATTGATCTCTTCTTGTAACTCTCTCTTTAAGCAATCAACCGGTCCTTCGGCTACATCAAACTTACCGCCTGGAAACTCTAAAAAACCGTCCAGCGGCCCTTCTTCACTTCGTTTTTGTAAGTAGAGCTCAATATGATCTTTAGAAAAAGTATTAATAATAATACCAATTGAAATTAACAAAGTTTTCATCTCTAAGTTAAATCAAAATCTACTTTTAATGACAAGGTTTACTTTATAGACTCGAGAAGTTTTGCATATAATTCAGCGTAAGCTTCAGTTTTATCTTTTTCTACTTTTACTTCTTCGACCTGTTCTTCAAGTGAAGCTAGTTGAACTGAAGCAATTCCTCTTGATTTCTTAATACTTGATGATTTTCTAAGAGCAATTTCTTTATTAGATAATTCTGAGATTAACATTTTTGTTTTTGGTGAAAGTTCATCAATTGGCATTTCATATTCTTTACCGTTTTCAAGTGGAATCTTTACTATTCCTTTTTCTACATTAATGTACTTTTGTAATTCTTCTTCTGAGAAGGATTGCATACTAAAAAAGTTTCTCACTTCTTGATCTTTTTGATCTAAAGAATATGAAGAAACATCTGAAGAAACTAAATATACTCCACTTGCAGTACTTTCAGAATTTGAGGTACTCGCTCCACTTCTATTAGCTCCACTACCGCTAGAACTTCCTGACGACGCCAACGAACGACTAGACGAAGAAAAATCAGAGCTCTCTGAGCCACTAGATGCTGATGCAGTACTTGAACCTTTTGAAGTAAAAGATGAGCCTGAAGAGCTATTTGAAGATCCTTCATCTGAATAATCCTCGATGTTATTTCTAGAATTAACTACTTTCTTCTTTTCAGTAACTCTTTTTTCTAAATCTTCATATTTTTGTGATAACTCATTAATCTTCTTCTGAAGCTGATCATTTTTTAACTGAGCAATTTCAAGATCACGTTTTTGTAGCATCTCTCTCATATCTTTTATTTGTTTATCAAATTCTTCTTTTTCTTTTGAATCTAGTTTTTGATAAGTTGGACTTTTTACAAACTGCTCAACTGTTTTATCAAATTCTTCGACTTTCGTATTTTTTACTTCATTATTTTTTTCAATTTTGGCCGTCGTAGAAGATGTCGTTACACCTGCGTAACCACTGCCCCAATTTAATTTACTAGTATTGTTAGAAAATGTATTTGTCTGTGCTGCAGTATTAGTTTTGTTATAGTTAGCTCCAATCTGATTACTTCTCCTAACATCAACATCTGTATTAGAACCGATGGAATTGGATCCGATAGAATTTCCCATCAAGGAAGAATACGATTTCTGTTCAGCTCTATTATTGTAATTCGAGTTAGAGCTAACATGTGGAGAAACTGAGTCCATAATGTTTTTCGCTGCCAGTATCGTATCCGCATCTGCCGTTCTAATGAATTTTTCCTTCCAAGCATCTAATGAGTAATCTGAACAACGATCATCTGCTGCAGAAGTTAAATTATCACACATATAAGTATCGGAAACACCTATCACTTGTTTTCCAAATGGCGCTCCAGTAAAAAGTTCTTCCGGCTCAGTTGCCCTTCTTGATCTACTACCTTCTCCTAACTTATTACATGCGATTCCAAGAAGCATATCTGGATCGGTTAGGTGTTCTTTTATTTCATCATAAGCTGATAAATAAACGTCTTCATTTAAAGCAGGCGAACCTGTTAATTCTTTAGGATCCATGCATAAATAGTACTTTACTTTTTTAGCAATTCTCCCGCATTCTGATTTAATTTTCTGATATTTTAATTTGTTGAATTCAGATTTTTTATTTTGATCTGTAACAAATGCAAAAATATCATTTCCGATATCTCGATCGGGTTTTCCCGATTTCTGAGTTTTTTGTGAACTAAATGCTTTAAATTTTTCTAAAAAATTTAAAGCATAATCGGGATCTTTTGTTATGTATTCAGCATTAGTATTAATTCTATTAGCTCTAATTAAACTTGCCAGAATTATCTTAGAAACTTCTTCATCCGATAACACGTAGCTGGATTTAGATCCCAAAGTAAAAGCTGAGATAGTTTTAAACTTGTTATTCTTTAGTAATTCCTGTTTGAATGTCGGATTATCACTTAACAATTTCGTAACTGAAGAGTAAAAAGTATTTTTCCCAGATGAGCCATCTTTAATTATTTGTTTAAAATTATCAAAAAGCCCCTCATTAGAAACAAGGGTTTCCGCAACGCCACTCATGATTCCTAAACTTGGATCTACTCTAAAAA
>CAYGTU010000023.1:0-22815 GCA_964352945.1 uncultured Bacteriovoracaceae bacterium | reverse complement strand
ACCGATTACAATAGCAGCTCCATCTTCATTACCACCAACACATCCAGCACTTGTATAGAACTGAACAGTTTGATCTTGAATGTCACCTTCACCACCATTATTCCATGAAGCCGTTACATTTAAAACACCACTTGGATTACTTCCTGCATTCCAAGCAAGAGTGGATGGATCAGCAGGATTTGTTAAATCGATTTTTACCCCAGCTGAACAAGTTGGAGCAGCTACTAAGTTACCAGCAGCATCAGTTGTTTTAATTCTAAAGTAATATGAATTATTATTTGTACCAGCACTATAATTATAAGTTGCAGTTGCAGGCCCTGCTAGTGCAGCTGTAAAATGAACAGCACCAGAACAAGCATTGTTTTCATAGATATTAATTGTTTGAGAATCCGTACCATTTACGTTTTCATTCGTTGGTGTCCAGTTAGCATCAAGAGAAACTGCAGTAGAGAATCCACCTTGTGCCCAAGTTGGATCGGCTACAGCTGGAGGAGCTGTTGAATCAAAAATAATTGGATTCGAACAAGCTGACCAGTTTGAGTTTCCTGAAGTATCAAATGAGTTGATTCTATAAGAATAACTTGTATTAGATGCTAGACCAGTTAAGTTTGCATTCGTATCAGTCACTAGAAGTGAAACAACTCCACCAACAGTAGCTGTACAAGTTCCATCTTGATAGAATTGAATTTCTTGATCTCCAAGATCTCCTGAAGTTGAAACATCCCAGTCAGCTGAAATTGTTGTTGAATTGGTTGGCCCAGGTGTTTGTACCCATTCCATTCTTGCTGGATCAACTGGAGGTGTATTATCAATTAAAATTCCAGGAGAACAGGCTGATGTAGTAGGGTTTCCAGCATTATCAGTAACCACAATTCTAAATGAATATGAATTTCCAGAAACTGCAACATAAGTCATATCTCGAGATGTTGTATTTGTAGCTGCAGTTAATGCAGTCTCGATTACAGCACCACCACAACTTGCAGTTTCGTAATAATTAATTCTTTGAGTCGCTAAATCAGTTGAAGTTGAAGCAACCCATTCAGCTGTAAGTGGAAGTGTATTTGTAGCAGTGATACCACCATTCCATTGAAGAGAATTAGCCGCAACTGGAGGAGTCGTATCTATTAACACTGGGCCAGAACATACAGACGGCCCAACATTATCAGCATTATCAATAGTTGTTACACTAAATGAATGAGTTGTACCATTTGTTCCAGTAAACGCTGTATTTAAAGTTGGAGCAGCGATTGTTACAGTTGATGCAATACCACCAGCACATGCTGCTAAATTATAAAAATCAATTCTGTAATCTTTTAAGTCGGTACTTGGAGTTGCATCAGTCCATGTTGCAGTTACACCAGTTGCATTAGAAATTGTAATTGCTCCAGACCATAAAGCAGTATCAACTGGATCTGGTGCAGTTGTATCAAGAAGCATGCTTGCAAGTGAACAAGCTGAAAGTGTATTATTTCCAGCAGCATCGTATGATCTAATTTGATACCAATATTCAACACCATCAGCACCAGCTGTATAGTTATGTGTACTACTTAAAGCAGCATTATATGTGTTTAATAAGTTCGTACATGTATTATTGTCATGATATAAAACTTCTTCATAATCAACATCTGGAGAAGGTGAGCTTACCCAATTAGAGTTTACAGAAATTGCATTATGTGGACTAACTTCATCCCATAGTAGTGTTCCTGTTGAAGCAGCAGTAGGAGCATTTGTATCAACGTTAAGAGCAGTTGAGCATCCAGAAGTATTAGTGTTTCCAGCAGCATCTATACTAATAATGTTATATGAGTAAGCTGTACCATGAGCACCAGTTTGTGATTGATTATTATCTGTACCAATTCCAAGAGCAGTAACTGTAGCTAAAATTGGATTAGTACAAGTACCGTTTGCATAATATCTAATTGTTTGATCATTAATGTCTCCTGCACCAGAAATATCCCAGTCAGCTTCAATTGCCGTTACATTTGTTGGATCCGTTTGTACCCATCCTAAATTAGATGCATTAGCTGGAACATCAGTATCGATTGTTACACCACCGGCTACGCAGCCTGTTGTTGTTGAGTTACCAGCATCATCAGTTGAAGTTACTGTAAATGAATATGTGTTACCTGAGCCACCAGTAAATACATCAGTAGTTGCTGTGTTGTTTGGAATTAAAGTCGTTCCGACAGAAGCGCCACCACAAGCAGCTAGTCCATAATATGTAATTGTTTGGCTAGTAACATCTGTAGAAGGCGAAACAACCCATCTAGAAGTTACATTTGAAGTATTTGTTAAAGGAGCTTCATCCCAACCTGTAATTGTTGCTGCAACTGGATCATTATCATCGATAATCATTGGAGTTGAAACACATACAGTATTAGAAGTTCGGCCAGCATTATCTTGAATTACTATATTGTATGAATGAGACGTTCTTACATCAGTTGCTACTCGTGTATAGTTTTGAGTTGTTGTACCTGAACCACCAATTACAATTGCAACACCATCTTCGTTACCGCCAACACAGCCAGCACCAGAATAGAATTGGATAGTTTGATCCTGAATGTCACCTTCTCCACCATTGTTCCATGAAGCTGTAACGCTTAAAGCTCCGCTTGGATTGATTCCTGCGTTCCAAGCAAGTGAACTAGGATCAGCAGGATTTGTTAAATCGATTGTTACACCAGCAGAACAACTTGCAGTAGTATCTACGTTTCCTGCAGCATCAGTTGTTAAAATTTTAAAGTAATAAGTATTTCCATTTGTACCAGAAGTATAATTATATGTTGCAGTTGCAGGTCCAGCTAAAGTTGTTTGGAAATGAACAGCACCAGAACAAGCGTTATTTTGATAAATTACGATATCTTGTGAATCAGTTCCATTTACGTTTTCGTTACTTGCTGTCCAAATAGCGTTTAGAGAAACAGCAGTTGCATAGGCACCTTGAGTCCAGCTTGGATCTGTAACTTTTGTTGGATTAGAAGAATCAAAAATAATTGAAGCTGAACATGGAGACCAGTTTGAGTTTCCAGAGGTATCAAATGAATTAATTTTATAAGTATAACTAGTATTAGTTGCTAAGCCAGTTACATTTGACTGAGTATTGGCTGAAGTTAAGGCAATAACTGGACCGAATGCAGCTGTACATGTTCCATCAGAGAAAAATTGAATTTCTTGATCGTCAAAATCCGGAGAAGTCGAAACATCCCAATCAGCAATTAAAGTTGCAGCATTTGATGGACCTGGGGATTGTACCCAAACCATATTTGTTGGATCCGAAGGAGGATCGTTATCAATAATAATTGCAGTCGAACATGCTGTTGTAACTGAATTTCCAGCATTATCAATTGTTGTAATTGTAAATGAGTATGAATTACCTGCAGTTGTACCATAAGTCATATCTCTTGAAGTTGTATTAGTTGCAACTGTATTAGTTGTCTCAACTGCGGCACCACCACAAGTAGGTGACTCATAATATCTAATTGTTTGAGTCGCTACATCTGTTGATGTTGAAGCAACCCATTGTGCAGTTAATGGAAGTGTGTTTGTATTTGTAATATTTCCATTCCAAACAAGGTTATTTGCTAGAACTGGTGGAGTCGTATCAATTAAAACTGGTCCTGAACAAACAGTTGTTCCATCGTTATCAGCTAAATCTACAGTTGTAACTTTAAATGAATGAGTAACACCATTTGTACCAGTGAATGCAGTCGTAAGCGATCCAGCTGGAATTAATTGAGTAGAAGCAATTGAGCCTCCACAAGCTGCTTGATTATAAAATTCAACTCTATATTCTTTTAGATCTGCACTTGGAGTTGCATCAGTCCATGTAGCAGTAACACCAGTAGCATTAGTGATTGTAATTGATGCTAGCCAATCTGCTCCGTCAACAGGATCAGGTGAAGTAACATCAAGTTTCATTCCTGTCGGCGAACAAGCTGAAGTTACATTGTTACCTGCGGTATCATATGATCTAATTTGATACCAATAAGTTGATCCATCTGCACCAGCAGTATAGTTATGAGTAGTAGCTAAGGCAGCATTATAAGTATTTGTTAAAGAAGAACATGCACTATCTGTGTGGTAAAGAACTTCTTCGTAATCAACATCTGGAGATGGAGAGATTACCCAGTTTGAATTAACTGAAATTGCATTATGTGGAGAAACTTCATCCCAAAGTAGTGTTCCTGTTGAAGCAGCAGTTGGAGCAACAGTATCTACATTTAGTGGAGTAGAGCATCCTGAAGTTACTGAGTTACCAGCATTATCTATTGATGTAATTTTATATGAGTAAGCAGTACCATGGGCACCAGTTTGAGTTTGGTTATTGTCTGTACCTGTTCCAAGTCCAGTTATAGTTGTGAGTATTGGGTTGGTACAAGTTCCATTTGCATAGTAAATAATTGTTTGATTACCTAAATCACCAGAAAGTGACATATCCCAGTCAGCTTCAATTGCAGTTACATTAGTTGGATTCGATTGTACCCATCCTAAATTTATAGCATTAAGTGGATTATCAAGATCGATTGTTACACCAGCTGCAATACAACCTGAAGTTGAAGAGTTTGATGCATCATCAGTTGCTGTCATTCTGAAGTAATATGAAATACCAGTACCACCGGTAAAGATATTTGTAGTTGTTGTATTATTTGGAATAACAACGGTACTTGAAGCAGCACCACCACAGCCAGCAATTGGGAATATTTCAATTGTCTGACTTGCAATATCAGTTGAAACTGAATTCACCCATCTAGCGGTTACGTTTGCTGAATTTGTAAGCGGTGCTTGATCCCATCCAGTTAAAACTGGAGCAGTAGGTAATTCATCATCAATTATCATTGCAATTGGAACACAAATTGTATTTGATTGTCTTCCGGCATTATCTTCAATCATTACTGAATAAGAGTGAGTTGATCTAAGTGGACCAATAGCTCTAACTTTATTTTGTGTGGTAGTAGCTGATCCAGCTAATACAATTGCAACTCCATCTTCATTACCACCGACACAAGATGCTCCTGTATAGAACTGAATTGTTTGTTCTTTAATATCCGACTCACCGCCATTTACCCATGAAGCTGTAACAGTCATAGTGTTTGATGGGTTAGCCCCTAGATTCCAAGCAAGAGTATTTGGATCAGCTGGGTTTGCTAAGTCGATTAAAACTTGAGCTGAACAAGCAGCAGTTGTATCAACGTTTCCAGCAGCATCAGTTGTTAAAACTTTAAATGAATATGAATTCGTATCTACACCTAAACCAAAAGCATACGTATTAACAGCTGAGCCAAGAGTTGCACTATTATCAGGTGCACCAGCACAGGTAGGGTTATTTCTAAAAATTTGGATAGTTTGAGTATCAGTACCATTTACGTTTTCATTACTTGCAGTCCAGTTAGCATTAACTGTAACTACTGTAGAATAAGCTCCCTCTGCCCAAGTTGGATCAGTAACTTTTGGAGGGTTAACACTATCAAAAATAATGGTATCAGAACAGGCTGACCAGTTACCATTTCCAGAAGCATCTATAGAGTTAATTCTATATGAATAAGTAGTTCCGTTAATTAATCCAACTAAGTTTGCATTTGTATCTGCTCCTGTTAAAGGAATTACTCCACCTTCAGTTACAGCACATGCTCCTGTATAAAATTGGATTTCTTGATCGGCAAAATCACCAGAAGTTGAAACATCCCAATCAGCAATTAACGTAGTTGAATTTGTTGGACCAGGTGATTGAGTAAATTCCATTCTAGCTGGATCAACTGGAGGTACGTTATCAATTAAAATTCCTGGAGAACATCCAGAAGCTGTTGAGTTGCCAGCATTATCAGTAACAACGATTTCAAATGAGTATGAATTACCAGAAGTAATTACATAACTCATATTTAAATTTGTATTATTAACAGCAGCAGTATTAGTTGATTCAACAATGGCTCCACCACAAGAAGCAGTCTCATAGAAATTTACAGTTTGAGTTGCTAGATCAAGTGAAGTTGAAGCTACCCACTGCGCATCAAGTGGAAGCGTGTTCGTAGCAGTAACTCCACCATTCCATTGAAGCGAGTTAGCCGCAACAGGAGGAGTCGTATCAACAAGAACATTTCCAGAACAAACAGAGGTTCCTTCATTATCAGCTAAATCAACAGTAGTAACTCTAAATGAATGAGTAATTGTATTCGTACCTGTAAAAGGAGTACTTAAAGCAGGAACGTTAATGTCATTACTTTGTACAGGAGCTCCAGCACAAGCAGGAAGGTTATAGAAGTTAACTCTGTATAGTTTTGTATCTACACTTGGAGTTGCATCAGCCCAAGTAGCTGTTAAGCCAGTTGCATTTGAAATTGTAATTGCACCTGCCCAAGCAGCTGAATCAACTTGATCTGGAGGGGTTACATCTAATAACATTCCTGAAGCAACACATGATGAAGTTATATTGTTTCCAGCAGTATCATATGATCTTACTTGATACCAATATTCAATACCATCAGCACCAGCTGTGAAGTTATGTGTACTAGTTAAAGCCGCATTGTAGGTGTTAACTAAGTTCGTACATGTATTATTGTCGTGATATAAAACTTCTTCATAAGCTAGATCAGTTGAAACAGAACTAGTCCAATTTGAGTTAACTGAGAGAGTATTATGTGGAGAAACTTCATCCCATGTTAATCCACCCGGAGTTGCAGCAATTGGAGCAATAATATCTACTTCAAGGGAAGTAGAACATCCAGATGTAATAGTATTACTTGCATTATCTATACTTGTAATTCTATAAGAGTAAACAGTCCCATGTGTACCAGTTTGTGACTGATCATTGTTATCAGCAGCAAGTTTAGCAAGTGGTCCAGCTAAAATTGGTGGAGTACAAGTTCCATTTGCATAGTAGGTAATTGTTTGGCTTCCTAAATCAGGAGTAATAGAAGGAGTCCAAGATGCATCAATTGCAGTTACATTTGTTGGATCAACTTGTATCCATGTAAGGCCAGTAGCATTTAATGTTGGATCGGTATCAATAGTTACTCCACCAGCAATACATGCAGTCGTTGCAGTATTTCCAGCATCATCAGCGATAGTATGCTTAAAGTAATATGTTACACCAGTACCACCAGTGAAAATGTCTGTTGAAGTTACGTTGTTTGCAAGAACAGTAGTTCCGACACTTGCTCCAGCACATCCAGCAAGTGCATAGTACTCAATAGTTTGAGTTGCAGCATCTGTTGATACTGATGGTGTCCATCTAGCTGTTACATTTATTGAATTTGTTAGAGGAGCTTGATCCCATCCCGTTAATACTGCAAGAGCAGGATCTTCATCATCGATAATCATTGCAGTACTTACGCAAACAGTATTTGATTGTCTTCCAGCATTATCTTCAATCATTATATTGTAAGAGTGAATTGATCTTAATGGACCAGCAGCTCTTGTATAATTTTGCGTTGTCGTTCCTGAACCAGCAATTACAATTGCAGCTCCATCTTCATTACCGCCAACACAAGCAGCCCCTGTATAAAATTGAATTGTTTGCTCTTTAATATCAGCTTCGCCACCATTTGCCCAAGAAGCTGTTACTCCCATAATTGGACTTGGATTAGCACCTAAGTTCCATGCGAGAGTAGTTGGATCAACAGGATTTGTTAAATCTATTGTTACACCAGCTGAACATGTTGGTGTTGAAACTAAATTTCCAGCAGCATCAGTTGTTTTAACTCTAAAGTAATAAGTATTTCCATCAGTACCAGCTCCGTATAAATAAGTAGCTGTTGCTGGACCAGCTAGAGCAGCTGTAAAATGAACTGCGCCTGTACAAGCATTGTTTTCAAAGATTTCAATTGATTGAGAATCTGTACCATTTACGTTTTCATTTGATGGTGTCCAGTTCGCATTTACACTAACAACAGTTGTATATAAACCTTCAGCCCATGTTGGATCTGGTACAGCTGTTGGAGGAACATCATCAAAGATTAGTGCCGCAGAACATGCTGACCAATTAGAGTTTCCTGAAGTATCAAATGAATTAATTCTATAAGAATATGTAGTGTTACTTACTAGTCCAGTTAAATTAGCTTGAGTATCGCCAACTAGAAGTGGAATTACTCCACCAACAGTCGCTGTACAAGTTCCATCTTGATAGAATTGAATTTCTTGGTCACCTAAATCAGATGAACTTGAAGGAGTCCAGTCAGCTACAATAGTAGTCGCGTTACTTGGGCCAGGGGATTGAGCCCAATCCATTGAAGTTGGATCAACTGGTGGAACGTTATCAATTAAAATACCTGGAGAACAGATTGAATTTGTTAAATTTCCAGCATTATCAGTTGTCACAATTCTAAATGAATATGAATTACCTGAAGTAATAACATAAGTCATATCTTGGTCAGTATCATTTACTGGAGCAGTTAATGCAGTTTCTACTACAGCACCACCACAAGAAGCTGTTTCATAAAAATTAATTCTTTGAGTTGCAACATCAGTAGAAGTTGAAGCAACCCATTGTGCAGTTAAAGGAAGTGTGTTAGTTGAAGTGATACCGCCATTCCATTGAAGCGAATTGGCCGCAACCGGAGGAGTCGTATCTACTAAAACATTTCCAGAACAAACACTTGGACCTTGGTTATCAGCTAAGTCAAAAGTAGTAACTTTAAATGAATGAGTTACAGTATTTGTACCTGTAAAAGGAGTACTTAAACCTGGAGCAGATATAATTTGAGTTGAAGCAACTGCTCCTGCACAAGCACCAAGATCATAAAATTCAATTTTGTATTCTTTAATATCAGCATCTGGAGCTGCGTGAGTCCACTGAGAAGTTAATCCAGTAGCATTAATAATTGTAATTGATCCAGCCCAGAGAGCAGAGTCAACTGGAGAAGGAGCAGTTGTATCAATTTGCATTCCAGTAGCTGAACAGGCTGACATAACGGAGTTACCTGCAGTATCAAATGATTCTACTGAATAATAATAAGTATTTCCATCAGTACCAGCAGTGTAATTATGTGTACTTGTTAAAGCAGCATTATAATTAAAAGTTGGAGTTACGCAGGCATCAGAGAAATAATGTACTTGTTCATAAGCTAAATCAGGTGAAGTTGAGATTACCCAATTTGAATTTACTGATGTTGAATCATGTGGAGAAACTTCATCCCAAAGCAAAGATGCAAGTGTAACAGGAACAGGTGCTACAGTATCAACTTCAAGAGATGTCGAACATCCAGATGTAATAGTATTACTTGCATTATCTATACTTGTAATTCTGTAAGAGTAAACAGTTCCATGGGCTGCTGTTTGAGATTGATCATTAGTATCAGCAGCAAGTTTTGCAAGCGGTCCCGCCATTATTGGAGGAGTACATGTTCCATTTGCAAAATAAGTAATTGTTTGACTTGCTAAATCTGTTGAAATTGAAGGAGTCCAAGTAGCATCAATTGCAGTAACATTTGTTGGATCTGTTTGTACCCAAGTCAGTCCAGTTGCATTTAATGTTGGATCAGTATCAATTGTAACACCAGCTGCGATACAGGCTGAAGTAGTTGCATTTCCAGCGTCATCAGTTGCCGTATGCTTAAAGTAATATGTAATTCCAGTACCACCAGTAAAGATATCAGTAGTTGTAACATTATTAGCAATACTTGTTGAACCAACACTAGCACCAGCACATCCAGCTAATGCATAATATTCAAGAGTTTGAGTTGCAATATCTCCAGCAACAGAAACTGTCCATCTAGAAGTTACGTTAACTGAATTTGTTAGAGGAGCTTGATCCCATCCCGTTAAAACTGCAGCTGCTGGGAATTCATCATCAATGATCATTGCAACTGGAACACAAACAGTATTTGATTGTCTTCCGGCATTATCTTCAATCATAATATTATATGAATGAAGTGATCTTAAAGGTCCGGCAGCTCTTGTATAATTTTGAGTTGTCGTTCCTGCGCCCGCAATTACAATTGCAGCTCCATCTTCATTACCTCCTACACAAGCAGCACCTGTATAGAATTGAATAGTTTGTTCTTTAATATCAGACTCGCCACCATTTGCCCAAGAAGCTGTTACTCCCATAATTGGACTTGGATTAGCACCTAAGTTCCATGCGAGAGTAGTTGGATCAACAGGATTTGTTAAATCTATTGTTACACCAGCTGAACATGTAGGAGCAGCTACTAAATTTCCAGCTGCATCAGTTGTTTTAATTCTAAAGTAATAAGTATTTCCATCAGTACCAGCGCCATATAAATATGTATTAGTTGCAGGGCCTGCTAGAGTAGTTGAAAAATGTACAGCACCAGTACAAGCATTATTTTGGAAGATTTCAATTGATTGAGAATCAGTACCATTTACGTTTTCATTACTTGCTGTCCAGTTTGCATTTATATTAACAACAGTTGAATATAAACCTTCAGCCCAAGTTGGATCAGGAACTGCTGTTGGAGGTAGATCATCAAAAATAAGTGCCGCAGAACATGCTGACCAATTTGAGTTACCAGAAGTATCAAATGAATTTATTCTATAAGAATATGTAGTGTTACTTACAAGTCCAGTTAAATTAGCTTGAATATCTCCAACTAGTAGTGGAACAACTCCACCAACAGTAAGAGTACAAGTACCATCTTGGTAGAATTGAATTTCTTGATCTCCTAAATCTGAAGAACTTGAAGGTGTCCAATCAGCTACAATTGTAGTTGCATTACTTGGTCCAGGAGATTGAGCCCAATCCATTGAAGTTGGATCAACTGGAGGAACGTTATCAATTAAAATACCTGGAGAGCAATTTGAATTTGTTAAGTTTCCAGCATTATCAATTGTAACAATTCTAAATGAATATGAATTACCCGAAGTAATAACATAAGTCATATCTTGATCAGTATCATTTACTGGAGCAGTAAGAAGAGTTTCAACAACAGCCCCACCACATGAAGCCGTTTCATAGAAGTTTATTCTCTGTGAAAATACATCAGTTGAAGTAGAGGCAACCCATTGTGCAGTTAAAGGTAATGTATTAGTTGAAGTGATACCACCATTCCATTGAAGCGAGTTAGCTGCAACAGGAGGAGTCGTATCTACTAAAACATTTCCAGAACATACACTTGGCCCTTGATTATCAGCTAAGTCAAAAGTTGTAACTTTAAATGAATGAGTTACTGTATTTGTACCTGTAAAAGTTGTACTTAAACCTGGAGCAGATATAATTTGAGTTGAAGCAACTGCTCCTGCACAAGCACCAAGATTATAATATTCAATTTTGTATTCTTTTAAATCAGCGTCAGGTGCAGCATGAGTCCACTGAGAAGTTAATCCAACAGCATTTGTTATAGTAATTGCTCCTGCCCAAAGAGCTGTGTCTGCAGCAGTTGGTGGAGTTGTATCGAGTAACATTCCGGTAGCAGAACAAGCAGAGTTTACAAAATTTCCGGCAGTATCATATGAACGAACTAAATACCAATACTCAGTTCCATCAACACCAGCAGTATAATTATGAGTGCTAGTTAAAGCAGCGTTATAAGAATTTACTTCATTCGTACAAGTATTATTATCGTGATATTTTACTTCTTCATAAGCTACATCTGGTGAAGTTGAAAGTACCCAATTTGAATTTACTGAAGTTGAATCATGAGGTGAAACTTCATCCCATAATAATGATCCAAATGAAACTGGGACCGGAGCAACAGTGTCAACATTTAAAGCCGTAGAACAACCTGAAGTAACTGCGTTTCCAGCAGCATCAATTGAAGTGATTGTATAAGAGTAAGTTGTTCCATGAGCACCAGTTTGTGTTTGGTTTAATGCAGTTACAGCGTCCCCTATATTTATTGGTCCAGCTAAAATTGGGGCAATACATGTACCATTAGCATAATATGTAATATTTTGATCTGCTAAATCACCTGATCCTGAAACAGTCCAAGCAGCTTCTATAGCAGTAAGATTTGTTGGATCAACTTGAGTCCATCCTAATAAGGTTGCATTAAGTGGTGGATCTAAATCAATAGTAACTCCAGCACCAATACAAGCTGAAGCTGTTGTATTTCCAGCATCATCAATCGCGCTTACTCTAAAGAAATATTGATTTCCTGTACCACCAGTAAAAATATTAGTTGTGGCTGTATTATTAGCTATCGGGGTTGTTCCAACAGCAGCACCTCCACACGCGGCAAGTGAATAAACATTTACTATTTGATTTGTAACATCTGTTGAAGTTGAAACGGCCCATCTAGCAGTTACATTAGCTGAGTTTGTTAAAGGAGCTTCGTCCCATCCTGTAAGAACTGGCGCAAGTGGTGGCTCATCATCGATAATCATTGCAAGTGGTACACATATTTTATTTGAAGTTCTTCCAGCATTATCTTGAATAATAACATCATATGAATGTGTTGATCTAAGTGGTCCTGCTGCTCTTACAAAAGCTTGAGTTGTTGTACCTGAACCAACAATTACAATTGGTGCTCCATTTTCACTACCACCAGTACAAACACCAGTATCATAAAATTGAATTGTTTGATTTAAAATATCTGGTTCAGCACCATTATCCCACTGGGCAGTAACATTAAGTGCAGCTGAAGGATTTGCACCAAGATTCCAATTCATATTTGTTGGATCAGCAGGATCTGTTAAATCGATTGTTACACCAGCAGAACAAGTTGCTCCTGCTATATTTACGTTGCCTGCAGCATCAGTTGTTAAAATTCTAAAATAATAGGTATTACCATCTGTACCAGCACCATATAAATAAGTATTTGTTGCTGGTCCTGCTAGAGTCGCAGTAAAATGAACAGCTCCAGAACAAGCATTGTTTTCAAAAATTTGGATATCTTGTTTATCAGTACCATTAATGTTTTCATTTATGGCAGTCCAGTTTGCATTAATATTAACAACAGTTGAATAAGCGCCTTCTGTCCAATTGATACCCGCTGTAACTGGAGGAGGAGCAGCGTTGTCAAAAATAATTGGATTTGAACATGCCGACCAAGCTGAATTTCCTGAGCCATCATATGATTGAATTTGATAAGAATACGTTGTATTCGGAGTTAACCCTGCTAAGTTTGCATTAACATCACTAACTGTTAAAGGAACAACACCACCGATTGTTACAGTACAAGTTCCATCTTGATAGAATTGAATATCTTGATCGGCTAAATCAGCTGAGCTTGAAACAGTCCAATCTGCAACTAGAGGAGTGCTATTAGTTGGTCCAGGAGATTGAGTAAAATCCATACTTGTAGGATCAACTGGAGGTACGTTATCAATTAAGATAGCTGTTGAACAAGCAGTAGTAGTTGTGTTTCCTGCATTATCAGTAGTGATGATTTCAAAGGTATAAGAGTTTCCAGAAGTAATACCAAAAGTCATATTTCTGTTGGTAGCATTTACTAAAAGAGCAGGAGTAACAACTGTCTCAACAACTGGTCCACCACATGAAGCTGATTCATAATAATTAATTCTTTGTGATGCTGCATCTGGTGCAGTTGATGCTACCCACTGTGCATCAAGTGGTAGTGTATTAGTTGCAATAATTCCACCATTCCATTGCAGTGAAGTAGCTGCAGCTGGAGGAGTTGTATCTACTAAAACATTTCCAGAACAAATGCTTGGACCTTGATTATCAGCTAAGTCAAAAGTTGTAACTTTAAATGAATGAGTTTTTGTATTAGTACCTGTAAAAGTTGTACTTAAGCCTGGTTGAGCAATTACTTGTGTTGAAGCTACTGCACCCGCACAGGCAGCTAGGTCATAATATTCAATTTTGTATTCTTTTAAATCAGCGTCTGGTGCAGCATGTGTCCACTGTGATGTTAATCCAGTTGCATTGGTAATTGTAATTGACCCTGCCCAAAGAGCAGTGTCAGCTGCAGCAGGAGGAGTAGTATCAATTAACATTCCCGTTGCCGAACAAGCTGAATCAATAAAGTTTCCAGCTGTATCGTATGATCTAATACGATACCAGTATTCAGTTCCATCTACGCCAGCAGTGTAATTATGTGTGCTAGTTAAAGCAGCATTATAAGAATTTACTTCGTTCGTACAAGTGTTGTTATCGTGATATTTTACTTCTTCATAAGCAACATCTGGAGAAGTAGAGAGTACCCAGTTAGAATTTACAGAAGTTGAATCATGAGGACTTACTTCATCCCATAATAATGATCCAAATGAAACAGGAACAGGGGCAACTGTATCTACATTAAGAGCAGTTGAACAAGCAGAAGTATTTGTGTTACCTGCTAAATCTACACTTCTAATTGTATAAGAATAAGTTGTTCCGTGAGCACCAGTTTGTGTTTGATTTAAAACTGTAACAGCGTCACCAATATTAATTGGCCCAGCTAAAATAGGTGCAGTACATGTACCATTTGCATAATAAGTAATATCTTGATCAGCTAAATCAAGGGCTATTGAGAGTGTCCATCCAGCCTCGATTGCCGTAATATTTGTTGGATCAGTTTGAGTCCAAGTGAGGAGTGTTGCATTTGCCGGAGCATCTAAATCGATTGTTACTCCACCAGCAATACAAGCGGAAGCGGTTTCGTTTCCTGCATCATCAGTTGCAGCTACTGTAAAATAATAAGTTGAACCAGAACCACCAGTAAAAGTATTTGTGGTTCCAGTGTTATTTGCAATTGAAGAGCTGCCAATAATTGCTCCACCACAACCAGCAACGGAATAATATCTTACAGTTTGTGATGCCACATCAGTAGCAATTGAAACGGCCCATCTAGCAGTTACGTTTGCACTATTTGTTAAAGGAGCTTCATCCCAACCAGTAAGAACTGGAGCAGCAGGGTATTCATCATCAATTATCATTGGAGTACTAACACAAATTGTATTTGAAGTACGACCAGCATTATCTTGAATTACGACATCATAAGAGTGGCTTGATCTTAATGGACCAACTGCTCTTGTATAATTTTGTGTTGTTGTTCCTGATCCACCAAGAACAATAGCGGCTCCATCTTCGTTACCGCCAACACAAGCTGCACCAGTATAGAACTGAATTGTTTGATTTAAAATATCTGGCTCACCAGCATTTGCCCATGAAGCAGTAACATTCATAACTGAACTTGGATTAGTACCAAGATTCCATGCTAAACCAGTAGGGTCAGCAGGGTTTGTTAAATCAATTATTACTCCAGCAGAACAAGTTGCTGTTGTGTCAACATTTCCAGCAACGTCAGTAGTTTCAACTTTAAAGTAATAAGTATTTCCGTCAGTACCGGTTGTGAAATTAAAAGTATTTGTAGTTGGTAGAGCTAGAGTTGATTGCGCAAAAACCGCCCCTGTACAAGCAGCAGCATTTTCGTAAATTTTAATTACTTGTGTATCTGTACCATTAAAGTTTTCATTCGATGGTGTCCAATTGGCAGTTACATTTGTTGAAATACTATAAGCACCTGAAGCCCAAGTAGGGTCAGTTACTTTTGGAGGATTTTGAGTATCAACTTCCATTGAAGCTGAACAAGGTGAAGTATCAAAGTTACCTGCAAAGTCAGTTGAAGTAATTATATACGAGTAAGTTGTTCCATTTGAAACACCTACAAGATTATGAAGTTCAACAGCATTTGTAAGAGGAACAGATCCACCAAAAGGAGTAGTACAAGTTCCATCACTATAATACTGTAAAGCTTGGCTAGATAAATCTACATCTGTTGATTTATTCCAAGTTGCAGTTATTGAAGTACCAGAGTAAGGAGTTGTTTGTGCCCAGTTTAAATTTGTTGGATCAACTGGTGGAGTAATATCAATATAGATTGAAGGTGAACATCCTGAAGTTGCAGTATTTCCAGCTAAGTCAGTAGTTGTTATTCTATAAGTGTAACTATTATTTGAAATAATTGCGCTAAATGCATAAGTTGTTATGCCAATTGCAAATGGTGCTGATGTTTCAACAGGAACACCTCCACATGAAGCTGATTGATATACATCTATAATTTGTGTACTAGCATCCCCTGATGAAGAAGCAACCCACTGAGCATTAACTGGAGAAACTGCAGCAGTTGCACCTTCTTGCCAAATTAAAGTTGCAGCATTGGCAGGAGGAGTTTGATCTACTTGAATACTAGATGAACATGCTGATGAAGTTTCATTTCCAGCAATATCAATAGCAGTAATTTTAAATGAATGAAATGTGTTATTTGTTCCAATAAATGGAGTACTTGTTGCAGCTGCGGCCAATGCTTGAGTAGAAGCAATTGCTGTTAAACATGAACCATCATTATAAAAATCTGCTCTTTGACTTGCTTCGTCTACTGAACCACCTGCAAGCCATTGCGCTGTTATAGCAAGTGAATTAGTTAAAGTTCCTTCAAACCAAGTTGGACCTGTTGGAATATTTGGAAAAATAGTATCCAAAGTCATGATTGGTCCACAAGCTGATGGGGTAGAGTTACCTGCATTATCAGTTGTTATGATTTGATAGTAATAGCTTGTATTTGGTGTACCAGTCCCAGAAAATGAATCACTTACTGCAATATTTGAAAGTGGTTTGGTTGTATCAATAACGCCTGCACATAAATTATCTGTATAATAATTAATGGTCTGATTTGCCACATCAGTTGAAACAGAAAGATCCCAACGAGATGTTACTGTAACTGCATTATGTGGTGTAACCTCATCCCAACGAAGATTTGTTGAAGCAATTGGGAACGAAACATCTAGTAACATTACAGGTGAACAAGCAGATGTTGTTAAGTTATCAGCGGTATCTCTTGCACGAATAGTAAAATAATATTGAACACCATCAGCACCTGAGAATGTTGTCGTATTTGCTCCAGCAACATGAGCAACAACTGTTGCAGGACCTGTTAAAGTTCCAATCGCGCAAGTATTTCCTGTAAAAACTTCTACTTCATATTGAGCAATATCTGTTGAAACAGAATCAGTCCAATCAATGTTTACAGTGAGTGCATTATGTGGAGATGTTTCTCTCCATGTCGCACCTGTCACAACTGCAGGAGGAGTAACATCTAAACTCATAGCAGGAGAACAAGCTGAATTTGTTGTACTGCTTGCATAGTTAGTTGCAATTACTCTGAAATAGTATGTTCCACCATCACTACCAAGAGTAAATGAATGTGAAGTTGCAGTTTTTGTTAAAATGGCACTTGAACCACCAACAGAAACTGAACATGCTGGATTTGTAAAATATTCAATTGTTTGAAAATCAACTTCAGCTGAATCAGTTGATAAAACCCAATTTGCTGTAGCAACAAGCGCATTATGTGGACTTACTTCAGCCCATACTGGAGTCGTTGGAGCAGTAGGCGGAGATAAGTCAATATTCATTGGAGCCGAACAAGCTGAAACTTGTGAGTTACCAGCTAAATCAGTTGTTGTAACGGTATAAGAAAAAGTTACTCCATCAACACCACCAAGAAATACATCCGATGTTACAGCTGGACCTAAAGCGGTTGTTGTTCCTTCTGGAGTGGTACATGACCCATCTTGATAATAAGTTACAAGTTGAGAAGCCAGCCCAACATCAGCATCACTTCCGATTATCCAGTTAGCATTAACAGTTGTTGCATTATGTGCAGTACCTTCAGTCCAAACTAGTGTTGTAGCTGGAAGAGGGTTAGTAGTATCAATATGCATAACTGCTGAACAGGCTGAAGTATCATCATTTCCTGCAGCATCGTGAACAGTAATTGTATAGTAGTAATCCTGTCCATTTATACCAACTAGTGCCTGAGTATTTGTAGCTGGCAATAAATTATTGAATGTACTGAAAGGAGCAGCTGAACATGTATTATCATTTTGATAAAATTTAACATCTTGTCTTACAACATCAGCTCCAGAAACTGAAAGCGTCCACGTTGCAGTAATATTTGTACTATTATGTGGAGTTGGATCTTGTACCCAAACTAGACCAGGAGTTGCTGGAGGAGTAGGTGCCACATTATCAATTGTCATTGGAGCAGAACACCCTGATGGAGTATTATTTCCAGCATTATCTGTCGTAATTATTTCATAATAATAAGTATTAGCGTGAACACCAACAAATGCATTTGTTGTATCTGTTGCTGTTAGTGCGTTTGTTAAAAGTGAAGCCGTACAAGCAGCATCACTATAATATGTAATTGATTGGCTTGCGATATCACCAGAAGTAGATAAATCCCAAGTTGCAGTAATATTCAAATCATCATGTGGAGAAGGAACTTCTGCCCATGTTAATGAAGTCGCAGGATTTGGTGGAGTTGTATCAAGTAACATTCCTGGCGAACAAATAGACATTGTTGCATTTCCAACATCATCAATTGAATTAATTTTATAATAATAAGTTAAGCCATCAGTTCCAGTGAAAACTTGAGATTCCTCACCGCCAATAAGTGTAAAACTTGTACCAGTTGTTACTGTACAAGTTGGATTAGTAAAAAATTCAATTACTTGTTGAGTAAGATCAACTGCGACAGATTTTGTCCAGTCTGCATTAACTGTAAGTGCATTATGCGGAGAAGGATCTTCTGTCCATACTAAAAGTGTAGATGCCGCTGGAGGTGTTTGATCAATTTCAATTCCAGCAGAACATGGAGAAGGAGTTGCATTACTTGCAAGATCCGTTACTAGTACTTTATAAAAATACATATTATCAGCTGGAGAAGTAAAAGTATTGTTAACAGCAGCTGGGCCTAAAACATTTACTGTACCAGTAGTTGTCGTACAAGCGGCATCAGTAAAATATTCTACAGTTACTGTATCAATATCTAAATCAGCTGGTAGAGTCCAATTAGCTTGAACTGTTCCGATGTTTGTTGGAGTAGGCTGAGTCCATCCAGTAATCGTTGTAATACCTGGAGGTACTGTATCTATAGTTACAAAATTCGAACATGCTGAAAGCGTTGAGTTATCAGCCAAATCGACAGTATTAATAATATATCTATAAGTATTAGGATTAGATCCACCTAAATAATTATAAGAAACATCAGTTGAAGTTAAAGTTGTTGGGCCTTCGACTGAACTAGTACAGAGAGCATCATCAAAAATTTCAATTTCTTGATATTGAATATCTGCAGCAGGAGATAAAGTCCACTGAGAGTTTACACTAGTTGTATTATGATAATTTCCTTCGGCCCAAGCAAGTGCTGTGGCAGGAAGTGGAAAACTTGTGTCTATTAATAGAGGAGTTGAACATCCAGAAGTTGAGGAGTTTGTTGCAGTATCAATTGTCTCTATTGTATAGGTGTAATTTGTAGCATCTACGCCAACATATCCAAAAGTAACAATTGCAGCACCTAGAGTATTAGTTTGAACTAAATTGGTACAAGTAGTGTCATTATATATACGAATTCTTTGAGAACCAATATCTGTTGAAGTCGCTAGCGTCCAAGTAGGAGTTATATTAACTGAATTATGTGGAGATGGATCTGCCCAACCAAGTGAAGTCGCATTTGTTGGAGGAGTAGTATCAACATGCATAAGTGGAGAACATGTAGTTATTCCAACATTGTTAGCAATATCTAATGAGCTAATTGTGAAGTAATAATCTTGTGCATCTACTCCTGTAAAATTATATGAAGTATCAGCAGGTGTTAAAGTTATTGGAGAAGCAGGTGCTCCTAAAATATTTGTACAAGCAGCATCGTCATAAAATCTTAATTCTTGTGTTACAACATCTAAAGAAGATGAAATCGACCAAGTTGCAGTAAGTGAGGTGTTATTTGTTGGTGTTGCAACTGAATTCCATCCAAGACCTGTTGATGGAGTTGGAGCTAATCTATCAATTTGCATTGAAGTAGCTGAACATGCTGAAGTTGTTGTGTTAGTCGCTAAATCCGTAGCAATAATATTATAGTAGAAAGTTCCATCAAGAGCTGGATTAAAGGCATGAGTAGTGTCTGCATTTGTTAGACCTGCTGTTATACCTTGAGGAATAGTACATGCAGCATCGGTAAAATAAGTAATAGTTTGACTAGCAACATCTCCAGAAGCAGAAACATTCCAAGTAGCAGTTACTGGAGTTGTATTTTGTGCACCTGATTGAATCCAAGTTAAAAGTGTTGGAGCAATTGGTGGAGTTAAATCAACTTCCATTAATGGAGAGCAAACTGAAATACCAGTATTCCCTGCAGCATCAGCAGAAAAAATTCTATAATAAAAGAATCCATCACCTGGAGCTGTGAAATTAAAATTATTAACAGCAGGTCCAATATTTTGAGTTGTACCTTGAGCTATTGAACAACTAACATTTGTATAAAAAGTAATTCTTTGCGTGATTACATCTCCAGAAGGTGAAACAGTCCATTGAGCTTGAACATTTGGAGAATTATAAGGGCTTGTTTGTCCCCATCCCATGACTGCTACAGGAGTTGGAATTACAATATCTTTAGTTAAGCTTACTTGTGCTTGTGTAGCAGTTGAATGATCAGCAGTTGCTAGAACTGCCCCATCAGGAACAGCAGTGAAGTCAATTGTTTTTGACCAAGTGTTTGCAGCAGTACAAGTTGCAGTTTGAAGTGACCCACCGTTAAGTTTAATTTCAACATTAACTCCAGGTGAAGAACATGTTCCGTTAAATGGAACAAGAGTAAAATTTGCATTATTTATATATGAACCAGCAAGTGGAGTATCAATTGTTACATAAGCTACGTTTTGCCCACGAACTTCTCTAATTGCAGTCTGTCCCGTAATCCCATCAAAATAAGTTACTTCAACATTTTCTTGATATAAATTTACCGCAGCTGGTGAATTAAAAAATACTTGAATAAAACATGAAGCACCTGGAGCAAGAGTAATACCACAATTTCCATTCGCCCCTGGATATCCTGGAATCGTGAATTCAAATGGGGCTGGAACAGTTCCGCCCATTCCTGTTGCAGTTGTTTCCCCATCATTGGTTACAGATAAAAAGGCAGGAGGTGAAGGAGTACCAGCATTATGAACACCAAAATCTAAGTAAGGTGCATTACTGATATTTAAAACCGCAGGGCCATTACCTTTTGTTAAAATGGTAAATCTCTTGTTGTTATTATTTTTTGCATCAAAAAATGAAATATCTAAGTAAGCTTCAAAGTCACCTTGGATTGCAGGAATGAATTGAAAATCTAAAACACATGAATCCCCTGCATTAAGTGTTAAAGGTATTGCAGCACAGTCTCCAGCAGTACCAGGATAAGTTCCACCATTGTAGGTAAGCTGCATTGCTGGATCATCAAGAACAATTGTGTTTAGAGTAATGGTTTTATCGCCTGTGTTTTTTAACGTCACAAGTGAAGTCGTTGAATTAAGTTTTAAAACATTAATAGGTGCATCAGTCGGTATTACTGAAAGTGCACCAATCTTAAAACCTTTCTGGCCAACTTTTGTATCACCACAAGAAACTAAGAATATTAATATTACAAAATTAAGAACTAAGAGTTTGCTTTTTGCTAAATAAGAAAACACTGGTTTCTGTGAAACCAAGTTCCGTAATCTAAAAACCAATTTTTTAGCATATAAAGACATAAACATATTTTACTATCGGTCTGTTATTAAATATTCTGTTGGAAAAAAATACCCCTAAGACCCCGAAATTATTGATGGAAGTATTTACCTACCATGTGGATAAGTTCTTATTTTGTGGAAAACTGCCTGAAAATGAAGGCAAACGGTCAATCTTATTATGTAGTCTCATTTTGGTACAATTTTAGTAGAAGACTTAAATGCTAAATTAAAATGTAATTTTAGTCAGTTACAAAAACGGACTAACCAACACGGGTAATGAATTTTTCGATACTTGATAAAAATAGTTGATAGAATTTCACTCACTTTTTGCATAGAATTTAGTTTGGTAATTTTAATTTAAAAAAGGGTAAATATGAAAAATGTAATCTTTGTTGTATTAATTTTTGTAGCAATTATGGGATGTAATAGTGACAAGACTTCAACTCAAAGTAATTTAAATACAGATCTTGGATCTGCAGATATGAAAGAAGTTCATAAGATTTCTTATTCGGCAGGATACAAGTATGCGCAAGCAATAAAAGAAATGAAATTAGATGCAGCTTCTCAAGAATATTTCATCGCAGGTGTGAAAGATTTTTTTAAAGATCAAAATGCAGATACTCCAAAACTAGTAGGGGAGTACGCAAGACAAATTGATAAAATCATAATGGAAAATAGAAATAAATATGCAGATCAAGCAAAGATTGATGGTGAAAAATTTGCAACAGAAATTTTAAATTTAGGTGAATATAAAAAATCTTCTGATGGATTAATTTATAAAATAATTAAAGGTGGAACTGAAGCGGCAAAAATCGGAAATGAAACACATGTTCAATTTAATTATGAAGCTAAAAAAATCACAGGTGAAAAATTTGAAACGACTATGAACGGTGATCCTAGAATTACTCCATACACGGGTTTATTAAAAGCATGGCAAGAAGCTCTAAAAATAGCAGGTCCAAATTCTCAAATAGAAATAATTGCACCTCCCTCATTAACTTACGGTGATAGGGGCGCACTTCCAAGAATCAAACCAGGTGAATATCTAATTTATAGTATGAATTTTTATAATGTTTATAAAAATAATCCACGAAATAAATAGTTATCCACATTTTCTTATAAATTAGAGTAATTTATTTCGGAATTTTTTTCCTACGACAGACTCATTGATCTAACTACTGGATAATAGAAGTTGATGCATAGTGAATTTGAGATAGGAAGGAATTTATCAAAAAGATAATTTTATTTTTGTTAATAGTATTATCGGTCGCTAGTTTTTCGCAGGACGAAAAACGCAACTTCATTGGTAAGGCGTTTATTGTTCCACCGGGAAAATTGCCTAATCAACTCTTAGATACAATTAGAAAAGATTTTAATGAAATAGCATTGAAAAATCATTTTAATATACATCAGGATAAAGAAGCCTTTAAA
>CAYGTU010000022.1:0-23531 GCA_964352945.1 uncultured Bacteriovoracaceae bacterium | reverse complement strand
CAACAAATCACTCCCAAAAAAACTGTATATAATTTAAACAATTAGTACTTAATTCTTATCCATCGTAAATGACAAAAATTCCTTCTTCATCTAACTTCACATGCTGAATATCACAAAGATAATTTACGTTTTCAATTTCTAAATTATTCTCCATAAAAAACATCTCAAGTTTCTTAGAAAGCTCAGGGTTTAATTGATCTTTATCTAAAAGAATCTTTCCCCCACCTAAGAAGATTTTGACCATTTTAGAGAATTGCTTATCATTTATACCTTTACCAAAATAAAAATAAATATTCGAAGGATTGATATCGTCAAAGTTGATTTGAAAATCACTATTGATCATTTTATAAGACCATCTAAACTCTTTCTGGATGTACTCCTCAAGGCCTAGATCTTTAAATTTCCTAAGAGTTAAATCTTCATTTATAAAATTGTTTACTAGCTTAAAGAAAGTACAACTTTCAAAGCTAGTAACATCTTCACCTTCGTAAAAATCATAATGAAGTTTATTATTATAAAATTGATCATTATTCACATCTGATAAACTTTTATTAAGAACAGGTGATTTTTGTTGATGGGGAATTAGAACTGAACAAGGCACTTTGTTCATGCTATGAATCTGAAAAACATCTTCAACATAATGAGAAGCAGATTCGAATAAATCATGAGTTCTCTCAATTAAATCTTCAACTGAGGCTCCAAGAAAGCACAAATCAATTGAGCCTAACCAATATTTTCCAAACAAATCTTTAAAAGATTCGTCATATAAATCATAAATCAAATTTTCAAATTCTTTTTTTAAGTTTTGTTCATCTTGAGCACAAGTAATTATTTCGTTGATAGATTTATTTTCAACATGCATTTTTTGCTCTACAAAACGATTAAAACCTTGTTCATAAGCAAGTCCGTTATCATTAAGAAAACTAATGCATTGACCTTGATCTAAATAAAAAGCTTTTAAGCCGATGAAATCTACTTCAACATCATGCTTTGTAATATTATGTTTTAAATCAACTAAGAATTTTTTATAAGATTGAAAAACTCTAGGATCATAAAAAGAAAACATTTTATTTAAAGTTCCACTTGAATCCAATGTCGCGATTCCCATTTTCTCTTTATCCAAACTTAAATTTTTAGATAAAAAACTTGGTAATCCACCATTCGCTAAAAATGGAAGAGGAGTAATACCCAAACCAAATATCACCCTAATGCCTAAATCTTTTGCATAATGAATAATTTTTGAAAGATCAGTTTCTGGAATGTTAAGACCAAAATCATAAACTTGAGGTGCTTGAGAGTGCACGCCCCAGTATATGGGAATAATTAATGGTTTCGTACTTTGATAATTCTCTAGCTTTGATTTCCATAATGAAGGAGAAGTTTTCCAATAAAAAAACCAATTCTCTTCAGGAAAAACTGAATCTGGCGTCACTTGTCTAGGTGTCGTTAACATATAAGAAGCTTCCCTATTTCCTTGCATCACAATTAATTCTACCCCCAGCATTATGATAAGACAAAAGAAATGCATACTTGATAGAAAGAGGCTTAAATGCTAAAAATTATAAAATTTACATTTCTAAAAAAGGAATTCCCCTATGTGGTATTTTAGTGAAGAAGAAAAAGAACTCCAACGTGTTTGTCGTGACTTTGCGCAAAAAGAATTAGCTCCATTCGCAGAAAAACACGATAACGAAGAAACTTTTAATATAAATGCCTTCAAAAAAATGGGGGAATTAGGCCTTTTGGGAATAACTGCTGATCCTGAATATGGAGGATCTGGTTTGGGTGCAACTGCCGCAACTATTGTTATGGAAGAATTTGGAGCAGCTTGTGCTGGATCAACTCTAAGTTACCTTGCCCACGCAATGCTTTGCGTAAACAATATAAACTCAAATGCCTCGGCTGAACAAAAAGCAAAATATCTTCCTAAATTAATTTCAGGTGAACATATTGGGGCCATGGGAATGAGTGAACCAGGCTATGGATCTGATGCCGTTGGTATGCAATGTAAAGCAGAGCTTGATGGGGACTTCTATAAAATTAATGGAAACAAAATGTGGATTACAAATGCTCAATATGCAGATGTAGTTTATTTATACACAAGAACAGGATCTAACAAAAAGGATTTAACAACGTTCATCGTTGAAAAAAATACTCCAGGTTATTCTGTATCAAAAGAAATTCATAAAATGGGAATGAGATCAAGCCCAACTGGAGAACTTTCTTTTGAAAATGCAAAAGTCCCAAAACAAAATAGAGTGGGAGCTGAAGGTGACAGTGTTATCCACATGATGAAGAATTTAGAAATTGAAAGACTAACAATTTCTGGTATCTCACTTGGAATTGCTAGCGCGTGCGTAGATCACTCTATTACATATGCTCATGAGAGAGAGCAATTTGGAAAAACTCTTGGTAATTTTCAGATGATACAAAAAATGATTGCTGAAATGGCCGCTGAAACAGAAATGATGAAGCACTTCTTATACAATATTTGCAAAGAATGGGATGCTGGAAATCTATCAAACGTTGCAGCATCAATGGTAAAACTTCAATTACCTAAAATGGCCACTAAAATTGCACTTGATGCCATTCAACTTCATGGGGGATATGGATACTCAAGAGAATTTCCTCTCGAGAGAATGATGAGAGATAACAAGCTTAATGAAATTGGAGCTGGTACTAACGAAGTAATGATCATGATCATTGCAAAAAATCTACTTTCAGGAAAATAAAAATGATTAAATTAATATTAACTGGATTAATAATTTCTACTAACTTGTTTGCCTTTATCACTAATAATGAGAGTGAATTAGGCCAAGCTCTAACTGGGGGGAATTCTAAATCGAGATCTCTTACGGGAAGTACTAAAAGTAAATTAGAAATTTTAAAAAATAAATATTTAGTAGAAGGTTTCTTTTTCACTCAAGATACAAATGGTGAATCCACAGCCGAAAAATGGAATTTCAAATTAAGCTATGAAAGGAAACTATCTGAAAAATTTTCTTCTACTTTTTCTCACTTAGTTGAGGCTGATACTTTTGCTGGATATAACCCAAGATATAACTCTGACATTGGTTTAACTTATTATTTTGCTAACAATGATAAGCAAGAAACTAGTTCAGCCCTTGCGTACAGATATACACATGAAAATACAACTTTAGGTAATGTAAATACAGCTAACAAATTAATACTTACACTTTTTCACAAGTTAAAAGTAAGTGAAACATTCTTTTATGAAACTAAATTTGAATATATTCCAAACATAGATGAATCTGAAGAATATATTATTAATGCAAATGCTTCTGCTGGTTTTATTGTATCAAGTAATTTTTCAGTGAAAATTAACTACCAAGCTAATTACCAAAATACACCTGTTATAGAAGGTAATGAAAGATTAGATTACGCTCAAACAGTGACATTGGTGAGTAAATATTAATAAGGGAGGTTTTCCCTCCCCTTTTATTTATTTTATTTTTGGCAATAACCTTCAAGCATTGCAATTGATAATAAACAAGCTGCGTTTTTCATTTGAGAACTGCTTTCACATCCATAATATTCAAGTGAAGTGTTTTTAGAATTAGAGCAAATTGTATTATTTGTATAAGGATATGTTTTTCCCTTAACTTTTATTAAATAATTACAACCTTTAAATCTATTTCTGTTAACTTTCTCTATCTTACAGTTATTGTGACCCTTTAAACCCAACTTAAATAACTGCATGGGTGACTTTCCTTGGATAAACTCTTGTAATTCATCCAGTTCATCCTGAGACATTTGGCTACTCATAGCTGGAACAGAAGAATTATCTTTATTTTTAAAAGCTGGATCTACTACCTCAACACAAACATAATTTTGAGCTGCATCTGAAGTACCATTTAATTTATCTCTAGCGACAGCACATTGATCATAAGCTTGTTTACAAGAGATATCATAATACTGCTGCATTACTTTATAATCTTTCACTCTTACTAATTCATAATTACATTTATCTTCATCTGAATAACGATGTCTATAACCTTGATAAACATAGTAATCATAATCATCAATAACATAATATCCATCATCATAATCAAAAGAAGTTGGATAATAAATCCAGTTAACATAAACATATTGTCTTGGAACGTATCTATAGTAATTTGAAGGATTATTAAAACGATTAACTCCTCGCAATTGTACTGAAACGGTTTTATGTGGAGTTACAGGTTTATATCTACCAGAATGATAATTTCTTACGCCAGTAACATTTCCAGAACTAATTGGTTTTCCCCAATTGTCTGTTAATCGATCCGTTAAAACGGGTGCAGTATTTTTTCCTCTCATTCTATCTCTTGCTCTATTTACATAGTCACGAGAGTATCCATAACTATAAGATGACGAAGAAGATCCTGAAGAATAACTTCCACCTGAATATGAACTTGATCCAGAAGAAGAACTACTAGAACTTGAGCTAGATCCCGAAGAATAGCTCGAACCTGAACTACGAGTTCCAGAACTAACAGTTGAACTACTAGATCCTGAAGAAGAACTATTTGATCCCGTACTTGAACTTGTTCGACCACTTGATGGTCTTTCTCTTTGTGCAAAAGATTCTGTGGCCACTAATAAAAATGCAATTAATATTATTAAATTTTTCATTCTTATCTCCTAACCTTAGTTACAGTCACTTGCTGAAAATCCAGCAAAGAATGCACCAACACCACCAGCAATTCCAGCAACAAGTGCTTGCTTACCAGCATTTGATCTTTTTTCATCTACTCTAAGAAGTGAAGAAATTTCTTCATCATCTAAAAGAGTAACGTCCGAATCATGTTTACTTACAAAATAATTTATATCAACATTAACTTCACCAATTAAAGCATCTGCATCAGTAATTAAAAATTCATAATCTCTAATTAATTGATTCATTTCTTCGATTTCATTACTTGAATAATTACCTGAATCAATTCTTCTTTGAAGTTCTACGATTTCATCTCTGTAATAAATTTTATCTGATTCATAAGTTGTAATCTCAAATTCTAAGTCAGCAATAGTATTTAAATACTCTTTTGCTAAATCTTTTCTTTTTTGAATATATTCTTTAGTAACAATTTCTTTACTTGCAGTTGCATTAACTAAAGCCGTGATACCTAAAATAAGACCTACAGCTATAAGAGGAACACCTATTCCCATTCCTGCAGCACAACTCATAAAGTTTGAACCCGTTGTAGATGTTTTTGAAAAAGTATTAGATAAAAGAAATGAAAGTTCTTCTTGGCTTAATTCACTTAATGCACCCGTATCTTCTAGAGTTAAATCTAGTAGTTCATTAAATTTATTAAACTCTTCTTTAGAAGAATTTTGAGCTAAGTATAACTGGACATCACTTATGGCATATTTATTTTCAATTACTTTATCTACTAAATCCGACAAAGCAATTTCAAAACCTATTCCATCAATTTGAACAGTTTTTTTAAACTCCTTAAAAATTAAATCTAAGTTTTCCTTTTCAATTTTCTTAACTCGAACTTCTTTTGTAATTTCGCCAGCAATAACAGTTGCTCCTGGCATTGTAGACATTAACGAGCAAAGTAATAGCCCTGACATTAGTTTTTTCATCTCTTCTCTCCTTGTGAACTAAAAAGTATTTGAGCGTTTTAGTGCAATTAAGAGACCAAAGTTTACTTCAGTAATATTAAATTCTTAATGCGATGCTATTAGAAATGTTTTGGGACTAGAGACAGTTTGCTACTAAGAAAGCAGTGGCCGATCGCCACCGCATTATAATCCAAAACTTTGGATAACGCGATGAAGCTTTGCTTGGATAATTGCTTGCTCACTTTTATTGAATTCCAACACAGCATCAAAAAGTGAATCAAGCAACCCACCTTTAATACTTAGTTCTCTTCCTTTTAACTTTTTACTAGCAAATAGTACAAGCTGAGTTGCTTTATCTTCACCCAAGTTTTCTTTTAATGCGTATAAAAATTTAAAAGTAAAATCTAGTTGAGAGTAAGCTGAGTCTTCCATATAAAAGTCATACATTTTATTTTGCTTTGAACTTATTTTAACTAGGCCTTTCATATATTTATTAGACTTCGCCAAAATTGTATCTGTATTAGAAATTAGGGCAGCATAAAAATTAGCTATCCCTTCTGTTACAGGAGAATGTTTACTAATATCAACGAATGGTGACAAAGCGTAATGAGAGTATTCATGATAAATAACTTCAGGAATCATTGCTGAATCAAGAAAGATTGTTTTCTTAAAAGCTGATGTTGTAAGTTTAATAACATTTGGAATCAAGGCCATAACTCCAACACTCATAAGAATTGATTTTAAATAATACTCACCCTCAAGTAAGGTTAGCTTTGCTCCAGCTGCAATTTGTTGACCTATAGTAATCATCTGACCTTCTATAACTCCTAGGAACATATTCTTTAGCATTGAATTACTTGATGCTATGTCTGCTGCTTTATTCATATTTGATTGTACTTTTACCTTTTTCATTGGAGCAAACCAAATTTCTTTTCCCCAAGATTCTATACTTTCGTGTTTCTTTTTATCACTTTCAGGAATTGTTAAGGCATTGTTATGAAATTCACCATGTTTTTCATGAAGAAAATGTCCAACATCACTAAAGCCTCTAGTGATTTCTAATCTAATTGTTATTGCACTTGCTCGATCCAAATGATCCAATCCTAAATTAACAAAATAATCTCTGGCTTTAGATAGATGATAATAAACATGACACGCTCTCATAGATAGAGGTGAATCAAATTTTATTGGTTCTTTATTTATACCTTCAACAATTTTAAAGAATTTGCCAGAAAAAGAATCACCATCTTTAAGATCATTTATAGTTACTAAACTAGACACTAACTTATGACTAGCTGAGCGCACCTGAGCAACACACTGATGATCTTTAGCAAGTACTTTAAAAGTACTAAAAAAGATGCAAATCAGAAGTACGTTTTTGATATTTTTTACCTTCAAAGTAACTCTCCACTAATACTATTGGAATAATGGCATAGAGATTAACTCCTGGAATTGCCATAACTATTCCTTTACCTATTCTTGCTGTAATTTTTAATGCTATTTTCCACTTGGGTACCTTCTTTTTATATAAAGAAGGTATTTCAATTAATTCTTTTAATACTTCGTCAGATATATATCCTAATTCATTTGCCGCTGACATAAGTTCAAGCATTGAAGGTTGCTTTCCTTCTAAAATTCCCCCAGTCTGATTTTCTTTTTCCAAAGTTAAGAGAATCATTTTAAGAGCTAATTTATATTTATCTGCTGGATCTAGAGAATAAATTTTATCCTCTTTTCCGTCACCATCGTAATCCCAAAATATCCCTGCATTTTGAGCATTCATCATTTTATTAAATTCAATATAAAGTTTTCCTAAATAACGAATTTCAATATAATTATATTTTAAAAAGAGATTTTGTCTTGGAGTTAACTTTTTTAAATAATAAAAATCCCTTAAATATTCTTTTTGATTTAAAGTCGCTGGTAATATTCCATCTCTATCTAACTTAGTATTTTCTAAATATTTCTTTTGAACTTTAATCATTGAATCAGAATAACTTAGGATATCTTTTTTATTGAGAAGACTTTTCACTTTTGAAGATCCACTCGTTTTACCCAGTAATAAGACAGCAGCCGTATCATCAATATAATTATTAGCTCGCAAATAATAGAAAATATTTTTTAATACTTCTTCCCTACAAAACTTTAATGGTTCATCAGTTTGTAGATTAATAAAATTAACACAGTCTTTGACTTGCAGTTTCACTTCTTCAATATCTAAAATCTTAAATAAAAATATCTTCTCGTTTGTAACTGAAGATAAATTTTTAATAATGGTAGATAATTGATCATCAATCATTCTGTAGCTATTTAGATTTCTCCTTAAAAGTGAATTTGAAAGATACTTTGATCCATTATCTCTACAACTATTCAAAGGACTTTCCCCATCACAGGCAATTGCCCATGAGGATAAAAATATTGAGAAAGAGATTAAAATTAAAAGCCGAGTCATAAGCTAACTACTTAACATTACAGGACTGTATTAACTAGCTTGAATGTAAATTTTACCTTCTTAAAAAAGGTTTAAAAAGTTGCAAAAAGACTTACTAAACTACGCCTAAGTTGTTAGAATGTGGAAACAATTAGGAGAGCCTTACCAATGAACGAACTTCAACTTCAATTGAAAGAAACTATAGCTAAGTTTTGCCAAAAAAACCTAGAACCCCATCTTGAAGAAGATGATGAAAATCAAAAATTTAGAAAAGAAATCTATAATTCCTTTGGAGAATTAGGTTTAACTGGTATAACCCTTCCCGAGGAATTTGGTGGCGCTGGACTTACATATCAAGATCTTTGTGTTGCATTAGAAGAAGTTGCTAAGTGTTCAGTAAGTTATGCTGCCACTATTTCAGTTTCTACAATGGTTCAATCAATATTAAATCAATATGGAAGTTCAGATCAAAAGAAAAAATATCTTCCGTCTTTAACAAGCGGAAAAGAGATAGGAGCTTTTGCTCTTAGTGAATCTAGCTCTGGTTCTGATGCTGCTAGTTTAAAAATGACGGCAAAAAAAACTGATAAGGGCTACATCTTAAATGGATCTAAAATGTGGATCACATCAGCTGGAATCGCTAGTACATATATTGTCATGGCAAGAACTGGCGGCGAAGGGGCAAAAGGAATTAGTGCTTTTATTGTTGAAGAAAAGATGAAGGGTTTTTCAATTGGCAAAAAAGAAAATAAAATGGGCTGGAGAAGCTCACCAACTTGTGAAATATTATTTGAAAACTGTCTTGTGCCAACTGAAAACCTACTCGCTTCTGAAGGAGAAGGTTTTAAAATTGCAATGAGCGCTTTAGACAGAGGAAGAATAACAATTGGCTCTGTTGCTGTTGGACTAGCTACGCGTGCTCTAGATGAATCAATTAAATATTCACTTGAAAGAACACAATTTAATCAAGAAATTTTTAATTTTCAAGGCCTTCAGTTCATGATGGCCGATATGGCCACTGAAATTGAAGCAAGCCGCTTACTTGTTAGAGAGGCGGCAAAATACTTTGATAATAATACAAATAACGTTAAACTTGCTTCTATGGCAAAAATGAAAGCGACAGACACTGCAATGAAAGTGACAACTGATGCTATTCAAATTCATGGTGGTGTTGGATTCACTAAGGAATACCCAGTAGAAAGATATATGAGAGACGCTAAAGTACTTCAAATCCTTGAAGGTACAAACCAGATTCAGAGAATTGTCATTTCTAGATCGCTAAAATCTGAATACGAATAGGAAAATCATGTTAAATTTTGAATACAAAATTAAAGATCAAATTAACTCGAAACAATTTACAAGTGATCTGGAAAAATTTCGCGAATTAATCGACAACAAGGGAATTGGCTTTTATCATTTATCAAATGAAAATAAGTTATTGGAAGAATCAAAATCAGTCTATAAAAAACATCAACATAAAAAACACTTTGTTCTTATTGGGATAGGAGGATCAAGCCTAGGACCAATAACTCTGATAAAAGCATTAAGAAAAAATCAAGATGTTAATTTTATTTTTTTAGACAATATTGATTCTGATTATACTTATGATGAATTAGGAAAAGTAAATCCAAAAGATTGTGTTGTTTATGTTGTTTCTAAATCCGGAGGAACAGCTGAAACTATGGCCAATATGTGTCTCGTTATTAGCTGGCTAAAAGAAAATGGTATTTCAGAAGATAAATTCAAAGATATTTTTGTCTTTAGTACTGATCCTGTCAAAAGTGACCTACTTACTATAGCAGAGAAATATAAAATCGATTGTTTAACAATTCCTTCAAATATTGGTGGAAGATTTTCTATTTTTACCTCTGTTGGATTATTCCCCGCTCTATTTGCTGGTATCAATATTGACGAAATTTTCTCTGGATCAAACAAAATAAAAGAAAACTTACTTAATACAAATTTTGAAAATAATGATTTATTTAAAACAGCATACACACTTTTTGATCTCTATAAAAAGAATATTACTCAGACTGTTTTGATGCCTTACTCTAGTAAATTAAGAGATTTTTCTTTTTGGTTTGTGCAATTATGGGCAGAGAGTTTGGGTAAAAATTCAACTACTGGCTTTACCCCTATCCCAGCATCTGGAGCTACTGATCAGCATTCTCAAATGCAATTATTTATGGAAGGGCCAAACGATAAGGTCATATTTTTAATTGATATAGAAAATAGAAAACATGATTTTAAACTAAATAATAACCTAGAGATAAACTCAGCTAATCAACTTTCAGATTGCACCCTAAATCAGTTAATGAAAGCAGAACTTGAAGGAAGTTTTAAGGCGTTAGAGGTAAATAATAGAAATATTATTCGAATTTCAATCTCCGAATTAAATGAAAATTCTTTTGCAGCTCTTGTGTTATTTTTTGAATCATTAACCGCGCTAATGGGTAACTTGTTAAATATTGATGCCTTCAACCAGCCAGGTGTAGAAAAAGGTAAAATTTTTGCTTTTGAGTATTTAAATTCCCAAACAAAATAACCGATAAGTTAGAAACACGCGTTAATTTAAGTAATTGAAATCATAGTTTTAAATAGATAATATTTAACAAAAAGGATCGAGAAGTATGAGTGATGAAGATAATGCAACAATGGTCATAACTGACATCAAAGCTGCTCTAGCTGCTACTGATAAAGAGGCTGCCCAAAAACCTGCATGTCTCCTAGCCGTTGGTGGTGAACTAAATGGAACAATCTTTAATCTAAAAGATGGTGAAAATATCGTGGGTAGAAGTCCAGATAATCACATTCCCTTAGAATTCAATGGGATCTCTCGTAAGCATTTTCAAATTAGTGTTGTTGATGAAAGCACAGTAACTTTAGAAGACGTCGGTTCAAGCAATGGAACATTTTTAAATAATCAAAAAATTGAAGGAAAAGTTAGCTTAAAAAAAGGCGACATTATAAAAGTCGGTTCTTTTGCACTTAAATATTTGCCTAAGGGTGATACTGAAAGATTAGCTTATGATCAACTTCAGCTAGAAGCACAAACAGATGGGATGACCAAATGTTTTAATAAAAAATATTTCCTTGAAAGAGTTGAGCTTGAAGTTAAGAAATGTAAAGTCACAGGAAATCCACTCTCATTAATCTTTTTTGATTTAGATCATTTTAAAAGTTTAAATGATAATTATGGTCATGATGCTGGAGATTTTGTTTTAAAGGAAAAAGCGAAAATTATAAGAGAAAATGGTATTCGCGATGGGGATATCTTTGCTCGATACGGTGGAGAGGAATTTGTTGTCCTCTTGCCCAATACAAATCTGAAACAAGGATTTGAAATAGCTGAACGATTAAGAAAACTAGTTGAAAAACATAATTTTCTTTATGACGAACAAAAGCTTCCGGTTACGGCTTCTATTGGTATCGCTGATTATCGTCAAGGCATTCAAAACGGAACTGACTTGATTATTAGGGCCGATAAAGCTGTATACCAATCTAAGAAGGGTGGAAGAAATCAAGTTAATTTTTTCAAAGCATAATGACAAACAATAAAATTGAATTATTGCCAGAACATATTATTGACCAAATAAAAGCTGGTGAAGTAATTGAGAGACCGGCAAATATCATTAAAGAATTGCTGGAAAATGCAATTGACGCTGGATCAAATAAAATTGAAATTGAAATAAAAGGAAACGGTATGGAGTTAATCCATATCAAAGACAATGGTCATGGAATTGAATTCGATGACCTACCCTATGCCTTCTCTAGACATGCTACTAGCAAAATAAAGAAGTTTGAAGATTTATACTCTCTTTACACTTATGGATTTCGTGGAGAAGCTCTTGCCAGTGTTGCTAGTGTAAGCAAGGTTGTTTGCAAGAGCAGAACTGACAAAACTTCTGGTCGTTACCAAATCGAAGGCCCGCAAGTTATAGGACACGATCATCTCGAAACCTACAACCACATAGGTTCAGAGTTTTTTATTAAGGACTTATTTTTCAATACTCCTGTCAGAATAAAGTTTCTAAAATCTGGGCAAAGTGAAAAAAATCAATTAACTAAAATTCTAAATGCATTCTTTTTAAATAATCCTGAAATTGAATTTTCTATAAAGTGGGATGATTTTGAAAAACATGTGTATAAAAAAGCTTCTAATTATCTTGAACGAGTTTCTGATATTATAAAAAATGATAGTTTCATCCAGCTTGAAAATAATTACAATAATTCAAATGTTAAGATTATTCTTGGAAAAAAGGCTTCTCGATCCTCAGTAGGAAAATTTCAGTATATTTTTGTAAATGGTAGAATTATTGTCGATAAAAGAATTCATAATATTATCATCAACTCAGCGCAATCACATTGGAATGATGGTGGTATGGGAAACTATATTTGTTTTTTAAATCTTCCACCTAACGAAATTGATGTTAATGTTCACCCGAACAAAACTATTGTAAAAATATATCAAAGCTCCAACATTTACTCTTTAATTAATTCGACTATAAAGTCAGAGCTACAACCTAAAAAGAATATAAATACACCACTCAACATTCATGCTCCTCAAAATCAATCTTTTGATTTTTCAACACCCACTTACTTAGACTTCAACTTAAAAGATCTAAATCAACACAAAGAAGAATTTTCTAAAGAAAAAGCTAATAGTTCTTTTAAGATCAGCTCTAATTTTAATATTTTAGAAATTGAAGAGAATTTTTATCTTGTGAACCTCGAAAAACTAGTGAAAAGTTTTTTACTCACAAATATTAGAATCGAGAGTATACAACAAATACCTTTACTAATATCTGAGCCAATAAAGAAAAAAATTTCTCATTTAAAACAAGCAAAACAAGCTGGGTTTGAAATAGATGATTTCAGTAATTCATCTCTTTTAAGGGCCATACCACAGTATCTGGAACATTTTTATTATGTTGAGACTCTTATCCTGTTAGATGATTTAAATTTTAAAGAAAGCTCCATAGAAAAATCAGACTCCATATTAAACATAATAGAAAATCCTATCATGTTATTTAATCAAAATGAATTATTAAACTATTTGAAAGAAAATATTATCATTAAGCTTGATAACTCTAGCTTAAACAAATTATTTAAATGAATCAAAAAAATGTAATCATAATTTCTGGACCGACTGCTACAGGCAAAACTTCAACCTCTATAAGAGTAGCTAAAGAACTAAATGCTGAAATCATTAACTTTGACTCTATTTATTTTTATCATGAGTTAAATATTGGTTCAGCTAAACCAACACTTGAAGAAATGAATGGGATCCCCCATCACCTTATTGGTATTCAAAGTATTAATGAACCACTAAATGCAGCCGATTTTATCAAGTTAGCGATCCCTTTAATTAATACCATTCATAAAAATGGTAAACCTGTCATTTTAACAGGTGGAAGTGGTTTTTACTTACAAGCCATTTTAAATGGGATGTATGAATCTATTTCTACAAGTGATGAAATTACCCATAAATCTCAGCAATTATATGAAACAAGAGGTATTGAGTCCTTTAGAACAATTTTAAAAGAAAATGATCTTAAGAGTTTTGAACAAATTCATGAAAATGACCACTATAGAACCAGAAGAGCTGTTGAGCACTTTTGGCAAACGGGAAATAAATTTTCTGATCAAAAAGATAAAATGCCGGACCTATTAAAAAACTCTCCAGTTGCTCAAAATGAATGGAATATTATTCATTGCTATCTTGATATACCTAAAGATGAGCATTTTGAAATAATTGAGAAGAGAACTAATCTAATGATTCAGAGGGGATTAGAGAGTGAAACCTCTCAATTGCTGAATGAATTTTCAAAAGATTTAAAGCCTCTTCAATCTATAGGATATAAAGAAATGGTGGCATTTTTAGAAGGTGAATTTAGTTCACTTTTGGAATGCGTCGAAAGAATAAATATTTCCACGAGACAATTAGCAAAGGCACAACGCACTTGGTTTAAAAAAGTCGAAAAAGTTAGTTTTAACCCCTTAATTGATCAAGAAAATATAATACCTTTTATAAAAAGTAAGTTAATATAAATTTATGGTAAAGAAGTCTTTAAAAATCATAATTATCTCAGATGGTACAGGTGAAACTGCTACAGCGATGGCCAGAGCAGCGATGACCCAGTTTGAAGATAAAGATGTTTTCTTTACTCGATATAAGAACGTAAGATCTAAAGAACATATTGAAGCTATTTTTCAAGAAGCAGCCATTCATCATGACATGGTTGTGTATACAATTGTTTCAAGTGAATTAAGACAATTTATTGCGGAACTATCCAAAAAGGAACATGTTCGCAGTGTAGATTTAATGGGACCTATTCTATCTGCTTATTCAAATGTCTATGAAAGTGAACCTAGCTCTAAGCCTGGTTTATTGCACGCAGTGGATGATAAATACTTCAAGAGAGTAGATGCCATCGAATTCACTTTAAATCATGATGATGGAAGAAATATAAATTCTCTTGAGGCAGCCGATGTTGTTTTATTAGGAATCTCTAGGACTTCAAAAACACCACTATCAATCTACCTTTCTCTTGAAGGAATAAAAGTTGTCAATGTCCCTTTAATTCAAGGAATGGTCATACCAGAAAAACTATTTCAAATTGATCAAAGAAAAATTTTCGCACTGACAATTAATCCAGAAACTCTACATTCAATTAGACAAAATAGATTATCTAAACTTGGGGTTGAAGGCAAAGACGGAAATTACGCCGATATAAATAAAGTGATGGAAGAAGTTGAATGGGCCAATAAACTTTTTTCTGAAAACAAGAGATGGCCTGTCTTTAATGTTACAGGTAAAGCCCTAGAAGAAACAGCTGCTGAAATTATAAAACTTTTAAATATGCGAAAGGTTAATCGATTTAAGCAATCAAAGAGAAGTACTGAATAAGTACTTACTCAAGGAAATTTTTCTTATTTTCTTCGATAGTAAACTGAACTTCTTTTTCAGTTCCTAATAGATCATTTTTTATAATGGCATCATAACTACCTGCTGGAAGCCTTAGGTTTTCCACCGGTAAATTATATGATTCCTCTTTCCCATGAACCACTACTTTTAAAACTTGTCCGTTATAATTCATAGAAGTAGTCAGTAATCCAACTGTCGATTTTTCTAATTCCGGAATCACCACTTCCTTAAAAGGATGATCCGTTGAAACTGTTATCGTTTGTTCAAAAGGAATATGCCCTTTCTTTTCAATTCTAATTTGTACATCTTCATTAGCGGGAATATTAATTTCTCCCCCATCATATTCAACAACACTTCCTCCTACGAAAACCTTCATATAAGGATCAAAACCTCTTAATTGAAGTAAACCTTCTTTCTTCTTCGTTGGCTGAGCTTTTGAATTGGTGCCTTCATCAAGATCTTTACTAAAGCTGTTAAATTCTTCTGTATTGTCTTTAGCTATACTTCTTTCAACTTTTGCTTTTCCAAAAGGATCCATTCCAGTTAAATCTTTAAAAGTATTAGGGACAAAGAATGCAAATGCAGCAACTGAAGCAGCTACTACTATTATAAATGTTGGTGGCTTAGATTCTTCTTTTTTTGATTTTTTACCTTTTCTTTTTACGGCGTTTCTAGTTCTCGTTCCAGGTTTAGCCTTTAAATTTGGGTTTCTTAGAGATGTAGCAGTCATATCAGTCTGCTTCTTTACTCTCCTAGAAGTTGTTTTTTCTTTCGTCCCTTCAGGAGTTAAACCCATATCAGCTACTTTAATAGCTGCTTGAGTTCCAAATGAACCCTTTTTGATAATTGATCCATCTTCTTTAACGATATGCTTGTCTGGGTCAATATTTGTAGGATCTTCCACCGTACCATCAATTTGTAACCCACCAAGTTCTTCTGTTGAAAACTCAAAAACTTGAGCTTCAATTTTTTTACCTGGACCTATAGCTGGATTTTCAGCACCTGAAGCACCCACTCCATTCATAGCATCTTGATAATCTTTTATATATGGCGTGATATCTATTTTACCGAAATCTGTAAATTTCTTTTTATCCGCCGCAATTTCTTCTTTGAATAATTCTGAAGCAAAATATTTTAGATCTGTTGGATTAAACTCTGGATAATTTTGATAAAGAAATCTATTCAAGGCCCTATTAAATTGATCCATATCATCATATCTAAGCGTTCTATCTTTAGATAAAGCTTTTAAAACAATTGCATCTAGTTCTTTAGGTACATTAGGATTAATTGAACTTGGTACTGGTATTTTACAAGATTGAATTTGTTTTAGGACTGCTAAATCATTAGGCGCGGTAAACAATCTTCTTGAGCAAAGTAATTCCCACAAAGTAATTCCAACAGCAAAAATATCATAACGTGGATCTAAGGTTAATCCTTCTAAGTATTCTGGTGCTAGGTATGAAAGTTTTCCTTTAATTGTACCTGCTTGAGTCGCTTCTGAATTTGAATCAGCTTTAGCAATTCCAAAGTCAATAACCTTAACAGCTCCATCATATGTAACCATAATATTATGTGGAGATATATCTCTATGAATAATATTCATTGGTTTACCTGTCAGCTTATCTCCAAATGTATGAGCATAATGAAGTCCCTGACAGATTTGTGAAGTTATATAAGTTGAAATCTCAACTGGAAAGACAAATTTCTTTTCTTTTAAACGATCGAGGAACTCTTTTAAGTTTTTTCCTTCAATTAATTCCATGGCAGTAAAAAGTTGATCATCCACCATACCATAGTCATAAGTAGCAGCAACATTTGGATGAAGTAATCCAAAACAAACTTTTAACTCATCTTCAAACATTTGCACAAATGCTGGATCTTTTGAAAATTGAGGCTGAACCATTTTCACGGCAACTATTTTATTTGCTTGTTCACCAAGAAAACGAGCACGACAAATTTTTGCCATTCCACCGTCAACAAGATGATCTAAAATTAAATATTTACCAAATCTCTGGTACTTTTCGTCACTAGACATTGTTTTAATACCTCAGACTTCTAATCGGGCATTTTCCTGAAAACTTTATTAATTATTATTGAATTATTGATAATTTTGGAAAGCCAAAGGCAATAATATCAACAGTTTTAGAACCGCAAATTGCTGATATTTGGTATTCACCTAGATTAAAGTCATTGTAATTGGGGTGTTTCTTTATGTTCTTTCCAAAATTATGAATTAAAATAATTTTATTCCCCTGTGATGAAATTTGTTTCTCTATTTCTACGGACTTAAGCCCCTCAACCCCGGAAAAGGATAGTAAAACATATGATGAACCACATTTGCTTAATTCATTTTTTTCATCTATGGAAAACCACTTATAAAAATCAGAGTCTTGGGAAATTTTTGTAATTAATATTTCATTACTAAGATTAAAGTCAGAGTAAAGTGAATATCGTTTAAAAACTAAATTAGTCTTCCACTTTTCATCACCGTTCTTACCATGCTTGAATTCAACATCTCCAACTGAGACTGAATTTCTATCATAACTAGAACAAGCAGCGGTTAAGAGTAAAATTAATAATGAAATTAAAAACTTTACTATAAATTTAGTATCCATTTTATTACCTTATCCTGGGCCATATCTCTCTCGGTACCATTTAATATGTTGTGTTTTGAAAATTTAAATAATTCAAGTTGCACATTAGTGCTCATTCCATCAATAAATGTCTTAACAAAATCAGTATCTGTAATTTTGTTATTCTCAGAAATAAGAAACAATGAGGGCGTATCCAAATAAAAAGAAAGCGATCTTATTTGATGTGAAGCTTTAGCTACTTCATTCATCATTGATAATGTATAAAATTTTGAAACTAATAAATCTTGTTCAAATTCAGAGATACTACAATAGTCAGAGTAAAAACTACTCGCTTCAGTCAGGAGTGGAACTCTAAATTTCATAATACTGGAATTCAATCTACTAATATAGTCTCTTGACCATTTTGGAAGAAAGAAATTTGGCTTGATCATTGGATTTGATAATACAGTACCATGAATTTTAAAGGGCAAATCAGTTGCATGGTCTAATAAAGTTTTCAGAGTGATCAATCCACCAAGACAAGGAGCTATAATAAAATTCTTAGTACTTGGACTTTTAAATTCTTTAGAGTTATTTAGTACTGCTAATAAATCTTTACAATAACTAGAAAAACTAGAGATATAAGATCTTGTACCACTACTTTTGCCATGTCCAACAAGATCAAAAGTAGTGATCATTGTATTTGATCCCATATTATATTTTATGTTATCAATAAATGCTGCATAGTAACCAGAATGATCATTCACCCCATGAAGAAGTATAATATGATTTCTAATATCAGTTTTGTTTGATGGGATTATATTCTTAATATAAAGAGAAGCGTTGTTCTCATTTGATTTTATCGTCGTAAAATTTTCTTCAAACGTGATTGCTGGTTTTAATTTTAAAGTAGCTTCCAATTAATTTTTCTCCAAATATGATTTTATCGCATTTTTGGCTTCTTCATTTAAATCAGAAAACTCAAATGAAAAACCCATGTCTGCATCTAAAAACCTTACGATCTTACCCGAAGCCACAAAATGAAAATCAGTGTTTTCTGGGTGTACATTAATCGATATTTCATCTCCAACAGTTCCTGGAAATTCAGCTAAGAGAACCTGCATTCCACCAGCAGAAATATCTCTACAAATTCCTTCATAGACGCTCTCCCTATCGGTAATAAAGAGTCTGGCAATAATTGGTTTTCTTTCAAAAGATCTTTTTTCCGAATCTTCTATAACAGGTGGTAATTCTTCAAATAACTCCTCAAAATCTGAAAAGCCTCCAAGAATTTTCCAAGTCTGCATCCCCTTTGCAAAGATTAAACTTTTTTCATTAATTCTATTTTCTTTAAAAAGTCTAACAACCATATTGAGCTTGTATGGCCCATAGTCCTTACTATCTTTTCCAGTAAAAATTTTAACAAAAAAGCTTTTTTCACCATTATCAAATTCTTTCAAACTCATTTTCATAATCTCACCCAAGTTTAATGATTTAAAATCTATATGTTCGTTTATAGGTATCCAATTTTTTTCACCTTTGCGGATTATTAAGTCATGCCCACTTAAACTCTTTTTCTTTAAAAGTGTTAACACTTCATCATACTCAAAGGGTCCTTGCCTTCCGCCTCGCTCAACATAGTACCATTGTGAATTCATATGCTTATACCTTCCTCAATACTTTATTTTATAAAATTTTAAGGACTTATGAATTCAGTGGAAATTAATTCCATAATAACCGTCTCTTTTGGTATAAAACCCTTAAACTTTTTCAAGAACAAGCCGATAAACAATTAGAAATAGGATCAAACTATGAAAAAAATTTATTGGTTATTTTTTATTATGTTTATGTTTTCGTGTTCGGAAGAGGCACCGTTTACAGATAAACCTATCTCTCAAGTTTTTACAACACCATCTGCTCAAACATATACAACAATCAATTGTTCAAACTCTACGACTATTAATCCTAGAATTGATGTCCTTTTCTTAATAGATAATTCTACTTCTACATTTTATATTCCTTCTGATTTAAAAAATCAGATAGTTAATTTTATTGGAAGTTTAGATAATTATAATTTTGATTACCATGCAATGGTTGCTCCATTAATTAATGATGGTGGTAATATTACTCAATATCCAGTCCTAACCAACGTTATGGATCTACCCATTTCTGTTAATGTTACGACTCCATCAAATTTATCACTTTTTTCTAACACTGCTTCAGGTGCAGTCGAGCTAGGATTTAAAAGAGCATATGATATTATTAATGCTAATAAAAATAATAATGTTTTTAGAACTAATTCAAATACATTAATCATTACAATTTCAAATGGTGAAGATACTGATTGGGTTATGAACTCATACGGCTATCCAATGTATGATAACTTTAATACAAGATTAAATGAATTGAAGTCTCTGACTGCTCAATATTACTCAGGCATTACTCCTCCATCAGGAGCATTAATGAGTAATCAACTGAGATATATTTCAGTTGTCGCTCACTCTACAACGGGAAGCTGTAATAATTATAAATTAGGTGCAAGATACAGAAATATGTCTGGTCAATTATATGCTTACTCTGGTCAGTCTGACCAAGCTGGGAAACAGTATCCTGACAGTTATAATTTATGCTCTGGAAGTTTTACTAGTATTTTTAATACTATTTCACAATCAATACCATCAATTTATATTCCTCATACTTATAACTTCTGGCCTGTAAAAGATGTTGCTTCAGTTGACTTTAATATAAACGCAATTGAAGTTAAGAAAATTGTAAAAGGTGTTAGTGGTGATACTGTTGTTAGCATCCCTGTGAGCGCAACAAATGGTTATCAATTTGTAAATTCATACTTAACTAATCACAATATTAGAGAGAATCCAGCCCCAAGTGCCGCTTATCCTCCAGAAAATTTCAATGGATATTTTGTTGAATTATTTGGTTCTGCTAAGGTCACTAGTCCAGATTGTCTCTTAGTTAAAATTCAAGATCCAAATGTTCACTATGGATACGTAAGTATTCCTCATGAACCAGATTTAAATGAAACTAAGGTTTTAAAAAATGGTGTTGAACTTACTTATCACGCAACCCCTGGTCCCTCAGCAAATGGATGGACCTATGTTAATTATTCTCCAAATCTAAATAGAGTGATTACAGGACCTGGAGATCATACTCCTGCTACACCTGCTGATTACATAAATGGGTATATCGTAAAATTACTTGGAACAGCTACTTACACGAATGAAGATATCATTCAAGTTCATTACAGAAAACTTACAAACTAATAGCTCGTTGTATTTTTTTCTTCGTTTAATTTATCAATCATTGATTTAAAAAGAATAATTGGACGCATCTTCAGAAATTGTGCACCCATAACTTCAAGCTCAAGCCCTGTGCTTTCATTAAGAATTGCTTCACCACAAATACCTAGCTTTTGAGCCGGGCCTAAATCATCTAAGTCTACTTTGATATTTCTTTCAGCAAAATAATCAAAAACTTCCTGTAAATTGATTACAGTACCTGTTTTAATTCTAGGATCAAAACTATTTTTATTAGCAATTCCTTCCATCAATTTTAATGACTGTGGAGGAAATTTTACTTTCGCTTCTTCTTTTTTATGTCTTTCAGTATTAAAGAAAATAAATAAAGTTCTTATCGCCTCGAGAGACTTTAAAGTCATAACCATATCTTCATTTCCATCAGCATCTGGAGAAAGAGTTACTAAATTTAACTCTTTTAAAATTTCAACTACAGTTGCTAATTTCGCTTCTTGAATAGTGTAAATTTCAAAAGCATAAAGATCTAAAACTTTTCGATGTAATTTATAACCTGTTTTATCCGCATCAGCGTGAGATTTAAAAACTAAAAATAAAGTTCCTAGAACCTTACAAACCTCAAAGAGCTTAATGAATTCATATCCTACTTGCTTTCCGTAACCAGAAGAACCAGAGTTTGTTTCTAGTTCTTTAACTCTAGCATTCGTTTTTCTTAATCTAGTTGCAAGGGTATTAATAATTGTCTTAAACCAAGGATTAAGAGATTCCATCTTTTTAGCGAAAGCTGTAAATGGAATTTCAATTATATCAGTTGGGAAAAGTGCAGAGGCAGCACAACTTCTTTTTCCGCCAGATCCGTCGTCATCAAAATAGGCCATCTCTCCAATAACCTCTCCTGATCTTAATACGGCGATTTCTATAAAACCTTTTCCTTTAGGTTTATAAAGTCGAATCTGACCTTTTTGAATTATATAAAGCGAATTCGCAGTATCACCATCGTTGAAAAGTATTTCACCAGGTTTAAGCGTACGAATTGGGCTAGCTTTCTGAACTGCCATTAAAAATTATTCCTCAATACTATAGTCTTTCAATTATCAAGGATAACGCCTCTCCGCCGCCAATGCAAATAGAAGTAATTGCGTATTTTTTTCCCCGTTTCTCTAAAGCGTTCATAGCTGACAAAATTATTCGGGTACCACTAACACCAATTGGATGTCCTAAGCTAACTGCACCACCAAAGATATTTACCCTATCATGAGGTATTTCAAGTTCTTTCATTGCGGCCATAGTAACAACAGCAAAAGCTTCGTTGATTTCAACTATATCCATATCATTTAAAGTAAGCTTAGCTTTTTCAAGACACTTCTTCATTGCCATGACTGGAGCTGTAGTAAACCAAGTTGGATTATGAGCAAAGCCAGCATAAGAAACAATCCTAAACTTTGCCTTATCTTTATATTCTTCACCGCCAAGAATTAAACAAGCAGCTCCATCGTTAATCGTTGAGGCATTTGCTGCAGTAATAGTTCCTTTACTGTCAAAAGCCGGTCTTAGCTCTGGAATTTTATCAAACATTACTTTGCTTGGACCTTCATCTTCAGAAACCTCTACCTCACCTTTTCTTGTTTTAATTTTTACAGGTACGATCTCACGTTTAAATACACCTTCTTTTTGAGAAGCTTGGGCACGCTTAAAAGACTCAATTGCAAAGTCATCTTGCTCTTTTCGTGTGAAAGAATATTTTGTAACACATTCTTCGGCACAATTTCCCATGGGTCTATCTGTATAAACATCCCATAGACCATCCCATTGCATTGAATCTTTTAACTGAGTCGATCCAAATTTAAAACCATCTCTTGAGTTTGGTAAAAAATGTGGCGCCAAAGACATGTTTTCCATTCCACCAGCGGCAACTAAATTATTATCTCCAGTCATTATCGATCTAGCTGCTAGTATCACCGACTGCATTCCTGATCCACAAACCTTATTAACTGTTGTACAAACTGTATTCTCTGAAAGCCCAGCAAATATCGCTGCTTGTCTAGCTGGTGCTTGACCAACGCCTGCTTGAATTACATTTCCCATAAAGACTTCTTGAATATCATCTTTATTAACACCTGAGTTTTTTATAGCCCCTTCAATTGCATAAGCTCCAAGTTTTGGCGCTGGAACAGTTGCTAGTGCTCCCATAAAACTGCCTTGAGGTGTTCTTGCTCCATCTAAGATATAAACGCTCATATCCTTACTCTCCTTACTTTATATTGCTAGATTTTTGTAAATGATGTAATGTTTAAAAAGCTTCAAGGATATTAATATGATTTCAAGATTAATGCACGACTCAAAAGGTCTATCCATTCCAGGTGAATTTCAAAAAGAATTCACTGCGCTTTTAAATATTAATTTTAAAGATTTATTCAAATCTAGTACTCAACGTTTTGAAGTAATAGGTTTTATTTATGAAACGGAGTTAGTTTTAGCAACATGTTTATTTGACGAAAAAGCCCCCACATCTGAGTCTGTTACATGTTACTTGTCAGCAGATATAGCATCTACAACAGAAGCTAAAAAACACTTTGATAACCTTATGGATCTAGCTGGAATATTCTTTGATGAAGTATTTAATACACAAGACTGGAACGAGTTCGAACCAATGTGGCAAGAATATGACTTTAATTCAAAAACATACTTTTATAAAATAAGCCGTGAAAACTTGTATCTTACAATGCATGCTGACTTAATTCTTAATAAACAAT
>CAYGTU010000021.1:21328-24218 GCA_964352945.1 uncultured Bacteriovoracaceae bacterium | reverse complement strand
GTGATGAATTAATTGAACTTGAAAAAAGTATCAATGAATTAGACGTTAGTGTTTTAGACAAACAATCTTTCTTAAAATCTACACCATCATTTTTGCCTGCAAATGGCTGGATAACGAGTTATTTTGGCCCAAGAATTTCCCCTACTTCAGGAAGAAAAAGAATGCATGAAGGACTAGATGTAGGAGCACCCTATGGAAGTTTAATCTATAGTCCTGCTGACGGAATTGTTACGTTTTCAGGAGTTAAAGCTGGTTTTGGGCGCTTTGTTCAAATAGATCATGGTTATGGAATAGAAACTATTTATGCTCACTCACAAAAATTACTCGTTAACGAAGGTGAGAAAGTTAACAGAGGTCAAATGATTGCAAAGGTTGGAAGTACTGGTGCTTCAACTGGACCTCACTTACATTACGAAATAAGGGTTAATGGTATTGCAGTTGACCCACTATATTTTATATTAGATTAATTTGGAGTTTGAAATGATAAAAAATGTTGTAAGAAAAGTATTCGGAACAAAACAAGATAGAGACTTAAAAATTTTAAAGCCTATTGCAGACAAAGTAGGTTCGCTTGAAGATCAGATTAAACAATTGACTGATGACCAGCTAAAAGCACAGACACCGAAATTTAAAGAAATGATTAATAATGGATCAACTATTGATTTAATCCTACCTGAAGCATTTGCAACCATACGAGAAGCTTCTAGAAGAATTTTAAATATGCGTCCCTTTGACGTTCAGGTAATGGGCGCAACAGTTTTACATCAGGGTAAAATTGCGGAAATGAAGACTGGTGAAGGTAAAACATTATGTGCCTGTCTAGCAGTTTATCTCAATGCTCTAGAAGGCAAAGGTGTTCACGTCGTAACAGTGAATGATTACTTAGCCTCGAGAGATGCTCAGGAAATGGGTGTGCTTTATAACTGGCTAGGCATGAGTGTTGGATGTATTTTAGAAAACATGGATGATGAAGAGAGAAAGCAAGCCTATAATTCAGATATTACTTACGGAACAAATAATGAATTTGCCTTTGATTATCTTAGAGATAATATGAAATTTGATCTCGATGATTATGTTCAAAGGCCACATCATTTTTGTATTGTAGATGAGGTCGATTCAATTTTAATTGATGAAGCAAGAACCCCTCTTTTAATTTCTGGTCCAAGTGAAGGAAATATAGAACTTTACGGCCAGGTTAATACCGTAATTCCAAAACTTACAAAAGAAAAGCACTTCACTGTTGATGAAAAGTCACATTCTGCGGTTTTATCAGAAGAAGGAATCATTGAAGTTCAAAAAATGTTCAACATTGAAAACCTTTACGATATGAGAAACATTGATTTACTTCACGCTATAAATCAAGCTTTAAGGGCCCACACACTATTTAATAAGGATGTTGAATATGTTGTAAAAGACAACCAAGTTATCATTGTAGACGAATTCACCGGTCGTTTAAAAGAAGGTTCCCGTTGGAGTGATGGTCTTCACCAAGCAATAGAAGCTAAAGAAGGCGTAAAAATTAAAAAAGAGAATCAAACTCTAGCTAGTATAACATTTCAAAATTACTTTAAACTTTACACAAAATTATCTGGTATGACAGGTACTGCAGACACTGAGGCTGAAGAATTTAATAAAATCTACCAATTAGATGTTGTTGTTGTTCCAACGAATTTACCCCTAATAAGACAGGATAATGCTGATGTTGTTTATGCATCTAAAGAAGCTAAGTATAAAGCCGTTAGTGAGTTAATTAGAGATTTATCAAACAAAGGTCAACCTGTACTTGTTGGTACAATTTCCATTGATAGTTCTGAGATACTCTCAAAGTACCTCAAAAAATATAATATCAAACACGAAATTTTAAATGCAAAACAACATGAAAGAGAAGCTGAAATTGTAGCAAACGCTGGTCAAAAAAGTGCTGTAACAATTGCAACGAACATGGCCGGTCGTGGTACTGACATAAAGTTGACTGAAGAAACTAAAAAACTTGGTGGTCTGTTTATCCTAGGAACAGAAAGACATGAATCAAGAAGGATTGATAATCAGTTAAGAGGAAGATCTGGACGTCAAGGTGACCCAGGGGGTTCTAAGTTTTTCCTTTCTCTTGAAGATGATCTTATGAGAATTTTTGGATCTGATAAGATTAAAGGTCTTATGACAAAACTTGGAATGAAAGAAGATGAACCTATTGAACATAAAATGATTTCTAATGCTATTGCAAAAGCACAAAAGAAAGTTGAAGGTCATAACTTTGATATCAGAAAACATTTATTAGACTTTGATAATGTTATGAATGAACAAAGAAAAGTTATCTACCAACTTAGAAAAGATATTTTAAACGACGAAGGAAATCGTGAACTTGTTCATGAGTTTATAGAGGACGTAAGTCATGCCTTAAATCATACTTACACTCCATCAAGAAAAGTTCCAATGATAGACTATCCTTGGGCAGACATTAATGCTGGTTTCCAGAGTATTTTCAACACTGATTATGTGTTAGATGTTTCTGAATGCATGGGTAAATATGAAGGCAATTTAGTATCATATTTCACTCACACAGCTAATGGCTTACTTGAGAAAAAGTTTAGTGAATATGAGCCAGATCAAGTGCGAGTTGCTTTAAGAGAAATACTTCTCTCTACATTTGATGGTTTCTGGAAAGACCATCTCTTGGCCATGGATCATTTAAAAGAAGGAATTAACTTGAGATCTTATGGTCAAAAAGATCCCTTAGTAGAATACAAGAGAGAAGCTTTTTCATTATATGAGAATATGAAAGAAGAAATTAAAAGAAGTGTTGTTGAAAAAGTATTCTCTGTTCATTTATTAACAGAAGATGAAATAGAAGAGTTAAAAAGAAAACAACAAGCCGCACTTGAAATGAAAA
>CAYGTU010000021.1:3768-21318 GCA_964352945.1 uncultured Bacteriovoracaceae bacterium | reverse complement strand
TTGAAGCACATAAAAAACGAATGGAATTAGAGAAAAATTTAAGTGAAGGATCTTCTATTACTAGATCACAAAATAAAGTAGGACGAAATGATGCTTGTCCTTGTGGTTCTGGGAAGAAATTTAAGCACTGTCATGGAGCATAATGGGAAGTGATGACGACCTAACTCGAATTGAAGATCTCAGTGACTTTTTAGCCGCTGAAGATGATGACGATGATCTAGGTTTGGACACATTTGAATCTAATGAACAGGTTTCCTCTGAAGATTCCACCCTACCCAATATAGATATTACTGGTCTGAATGAAGATGATGAAGATGAAATTGAAGATGAAATTGAAGATGATTTCAATTCAACTATGACTGAAGACGAAACTGGTGAATTTGCTATTGAATCTAGTCTTGATGATCATGACGAGGATAAAGATGAAGATACTGAACCTGCCTTTGGTGAAGAAGAAAGCTTCTTTGGAAATGATGATAACGGTTTTGGTGAAGCTACAGACTCTTTTGGTGATAATGATTCATTTTTAAGTGAAGATAATGAAAACTCGTTTTCAACAGAAGATGATGAAGAGGAAGAGTCATCATTTTTAGGAAATTATGAAGATGAAGGTGAAGATGAGGCAGAAACAGATAATGAACTAGAAGAAAATAAAGATGATTTAGAAGAAGTGACTGAAGAAATCATTCAAGAACCGGTAATTGAAACAAAAGTTGAACAAAAAGTAGCTCTTAAAGAAAGCATAAAAGAGGATTCGGGACCTATGAAAGGTGTTACGATCGAATCTCACGCTGTAAAACAGTCTGAAGTTAATCTTAATATCGAAAAACAAAAAATTGAAGTCGATCTAACAAGTCTATCTCATATAGAATTAAAACCAATTAGCAGAGCTGAGTTTCTTGAAGTAAAAAAGTTTGCCTCTAACATTTCTTTTGGTGAAATAAATACTGATGCTAATCCACCCTTTAGCATTATTTTAAAAGATATTAATAATTCTGATGAGGGTGATGAAATATTGTCTATATTAAAACAACATAAAATTATAAAAGACAATGATGAAGAAAAAGTTAAACTTTCACTTCAAAGAGGTCAACTTTTGATTCCACGGATTAGTGAATATTCTGCTATTTATTTAGCAAATAAATTTCGTCAATATGACGTTAAAATTTCAATTGCCTTATCATCTACTCTATCTGAAGAAATTGACAATGAAGATTTAGGGAAAGTAGGAAGCTTAAATGCAATTCAAAATAAATCAATAAATGTAGTACTTGATAGTAAAGATATAGATGATATCGACATTATAATTACTAACAAAAGTGAAATTGATTCTTATAACATTATACAGTTTAAGAACTTAATCAACAGTATTTCAACTCTTAGTGTAGAAGATGCCAAGAATGATGAAACCATGTCTCTCATATACAACCAATTGGCCAAAGATTTAAAAAAACAGGCTTACAACACGGGTTGTAATGCTATAGTAAATGTAATGTTTTCTACTCAACAAGTTGGCAGTATTTTAAAGATAATATGCCAAGGTAATAGTGTCATCTGTGAATCCAATGAATAACTCTATTTATGATGTTCTAGTTGTAGGTGGCGGAATTACTGGCGCTGGTCTCTTGAGAGATTTTGCCTTACATGGAAAGAAAGTCTTATTAGTTGAAAAAGGTGATTTTTCGTCACAAACAAGTTCGAAAAGTTCAAAAATGCTTCATGGTGGAATACGATATTTGGAACAACTAGATTTCGGTCTTGTCTGGGAAGCTTTGCATGAAAAAAACTACTGGCTACAACTTGCTCCTCATCTATGTTATGAATCTAGCTTTTACATGCCTGTTTACCAGTCAAGCAAATATAACAAATATATGCTTAAGATGGGTCTTCTCACTTATGATATTTTAAGTTCCTTTAGAAACTCTCCTCACCAACTAATCAATAAGGTACAAACGCTTGAATCAATCCCACAATTAAATCCACACCTACTAACAGGGGCTGGGATTTATTATGATGCAATTGTAGATGACACAAGATTAGTAATAGAAAATATTCTCGATTCAGTAATTCTTAAAAATGCTGAAGCAAAAAACTATACTCAAGTAGTAAAAGTAGAGAAAGTCTTAGGTGTATATAATATTACATTAAAAGATAATATTAAAAATACTCTTTATGAAATAAAAACTAAAGATCTTGTTTTTGCACTTGGACCTTTAACTGACAATGTGTTAACTGAACTTTTACCTAAATGGGATGATTGCTTAGTGCCAAGCAGAGGAATACATTTATGGTTTTCTAGGGAGCACTTTCCATTAAAGCACCCAGTAGTTCTGCAAACTAAAGACAATCGCGTTCTATTTGTTATCCCACAAAAAGATCATATCTATATCGGAACAACGGAAAAAATTATCTTTGGGGATCTTTTAAATCCTATCCCCCAAGAGGATGAAATTGATTATTTACTAACTACTTTAAAAACATATTTTGATACTACAGAGTTAACTAAAAAAAATATTATCTCTGCTATTTGTGGAATAAGACCGCTTTATAAAAAACCTGGAAGTGATCTTACTAATAGTAAAGATGTAAGTAGACATCACAAAGTCATTAAGCCTGATCAGAATATGTATGTAATCGTTGGTGGTAAATATACAACTTTTAGAAAGATGGCCCAAGATGTTGTTTCTGATGTTCTAAATAAAAATAATGAAGTCTATAACTCTAGCTTAACTTTAGAAAAGCTTAAATATAAAGGTATAAATCCCTTTGAGCTAAATAATATTGATCATAACCTAATAAATAAAATTAAAGAGAAGGAACTTGTAACTTCAAATGAAGATTTACTTTTAAGACGACTTTGTCTTATAGAAAATTCATCTCTTTATAATTCAATCGCTTCTAAACTTTAAAATCTATATGAAACTTCCATCCACATACGTGGGCCTGAAGTTGATTTAGTCCAAGGCTCTGGTACACTCCCTACAGCATTATAGGAAGCTTGCTCCATATAATAATCTAGTACTGCACGAGCTCCATAACCTTCCCCTGTATAAAATTTAGCTCCTACACCAGTAGCAAAGTTTAAAAGAGAAGCTTTGTGTGGAACGGGAGCTCCTGTTACAACAGTACCAACTGACGCCGTATCCTCACGCACTCCGAATTCAACATTGATTAAAGCAAACGGAATAAACTGATTAACTGAGCTTGATGGAGTAAAGGGATGCCAGTTTGTTCCAACTCCAAAAGCAGTCATACCAGTGGTAAAAGAATCATTTGACCCCATGGTAACTGTATACTTTTCAATACGCGCATATGCTTGAAAAGAAAATTTATGATACCAATCCTTATCTTCCATAAAATAATATTCAACACCAAACTTTAAATCAAAGCCATCCATTGTTGTTGCTTTATCAGAAAAACCAGAACTCGTTAGTCCTTGAGTCGTAGACCCCAGGGAGTTAAAATTAAGCCCTAAAAACAACTCGATATTTTTCGTTTTAATATTAGTGATATTTGAACCTGCTAATGCTTTTAATTCATTCATTTTTGCACCACCAGCATTAAACATTCCAATATCATTTGCTCCCGGAGCTAGTGGAATACCCAGAGAATTTGGATCATCGATTCCAATCATTTCGGGTGTGTCATCTTTAGCAAGCTGTTTTGATTCATCATTAGTAATCTTAACTGGTTCAGAAATTTTCAAATTCAAAACTGTATCTGGTACCAGAAAATCTGCATTTACAAGTCTATAGACAGACCAAACCGACCTAGTAGGTGACACTTTTACACATAATCCACGAGCTATCACACCTTTAGTTAAAAAGAACTTAGCATGATCACCCTGCTGTAAACCGTCTTCAATCCCTCTATTAACCAAGAGTGTTTTTTTAGTTTGTGAAACTTTTAAGATTCTAAAAGTTAATTTTTCATCCACTGGAAGGGCCATTGCTCCGCTAGAAATTATAAATAAAATTAAAAATAGTATTCTCATCTCAATCCCTTATACATAATTAGAAGAAGTATGTAACTGCTCCTCTTAAACGAAATTCTTGTCCAGAAACAACTTCTGGCAATTGACCTGCAATATTTCTCTGTATTCTTGTTAAACTAAATGATTCGTAAGAAATCAAACCTTTCACACCCCAGCCACTCATAAAATTATAGCGAACACCTGCTCGAAGAACTGGAAAACCTAAGTTCCCATAGAGACCTTCTTCACCTAAACTTGTAACTGTTAATTTATTTTGTCCTACTCTAAGTCCAGCGGCTAGAAATAAAATATTATGTTCAACTGCGCTTGGTAAAGCAAAAGGATACCAGTTAATAGTACCTGCAACAGTGAAATCTACAGATGTAGCATTAAGTCCATTACTAACTTCATAACCATCTTGCCCTCTTCTAAATTCAACCTCAGTGCTATAACGATGAAACTTAGGAAAGCGTAGGGCGAAAAAGTATTCTAGACTTGCACCTAAGTCATACTTAACTGACTGAACATTAATATCATCTACTGAACTTTCGTTATTGAAGGCATTCAAACCCATAAACATAGAAGCAGACCATTGATAGCGTCTTGCAATCATTTGTAAACGTCTAACTTGTTCATCTAAAACACCACGTTCTACAATTAACCTTTCAAGATCTTTATCTGAAAATTCATCTGACCAAGCTTTACTTTTTGCAAGTAATTCAATTTGAAATTTTTTATTATTGGCCTTAATTTTATTATCATCACGAACATACATTTCATAAACACTCTTATCATGACCTTGCAGATTTATTTCTCCATCATTTCCTCTTAGCTGATCAAGATATAATTGATCAATGGAAAAATCGGGATCATTAATTTTCTTAAGATAAGCAACCACCATTTTTTCATAGGTATCTAAACTCTTTCTTTTTAAAAAATCATTTTCATAAGGGCTTCTGTAGTATTCACCAATTGTTAGTTCTTTCTTTGTTCCATAATCTTCATGGATTTTATCAAAGTATTTTTTAGGTACTTGATTCCATCTACTAACATCAACGAACAAGAAATCTTCCCTCAGTTTTCGCTTATTATCATGAGCATGTTTTGATTTTTCATAATCTTTATCATTATGGACTAATTGCTTTTTATCAAAGCCGTAATAAAAATCCTTTAGAGACTTTTTACCTTTAGAATCATTTGCAACTATTTCCATTCTACTAGTGGCTTTACTAAATCTTCCTGCAAGTAAACTTGACTTGGCCGCAACTATATACTTTCTTCCAGGTTCAAATTTTTCTCTGTCATAAAGAACATGTAAAAACCAAATTGATTTTGTATTTAAAATTTTTACAGCACGAGCTTTGGCTATTAAACGAACTTTGGTTTTATTATCTTTTGCTTTGAATTTTTGCAGGATTGTTATTTCTTCATTTTCTTTTGCGCCATCAAGACTTCCAAAATTAATTACGGCAGTTCTTCCTGTAGTAGATCTAGACAATAGATAATACTCATCAAAGGACATAGAAAATGTCTGGGCAGAAAATAATAAAAGAAAAATTATGCACTTAGTCAAAACTAGTCTTCCTTAACTGTTTTTTATATATATATTTTGACAGACTTTATCCTAAATTTAAAGACTTAACTTGAGGCATTAGCCTCTAAATTCTTGAAACCTTATAATAAATACATTATATATAAGTCTATTCAAAATAAAGGATTAATATGGCCAAGAGAAGAAGAGAAAAAGCACAAAAAATTTATAAATATGAATGTTCTTTAACGGGTGAATCATATAAGTTGACTGAAAAAGTCGATAATCCAAATGACCTTGTTTCTGTTAATGCATACTATGAATTACATCCTGAAGTAGATGATCGCCCTGCTGTCATAAAAAAGAAATTAGGCATAGAAGAAAATTCTGAAACAAAAACAACTGAAAATTAAATAAGGAAATTCACATGGAGACGAAAGAAGTAATCATCATTGGTTCTGGTCCCGCTGGTTATACGGCAGCTTTATATGCATCAAGAGCAGATCTATCCCCACTTATGATCACGGGTCATGAGCCAGGTGGACAGTTAACAACTACAACTGACGTTGATAATTTTCCTGGATTCCCAGAAGGAATAACTGGTCCTGAGTTAATGGAAAATATGAAAAAACAAGCAGAGCGTTTTGGTACTGAAATACTTCAAACTCTTGTAACTGATATTGATTTAACTAAAAGACCATTCAAAGTTACCTGCGAAAATGGAAAAGAATTTTTAACTCAAACTGTAATAATATCTACAGGTGCGAGCGCCAAATACTTAGGACTTAGCAATGAAAAAGCCTTAATTGGAAAAGGTGTTTCTGCCTGTGCAACTTGTGACGGTTTTTTCTACCGCGATAAAAATGTTTTTGTTGTTGGTGGTGGTGATACAGCAATGGAAGAAGCAAATTTCTTAACTAAATTTGCCAAAGCTGTAACAATTGTACATAGAAGAGATACATTAAGAGCTTCAAAACCAATGCAACAAAGATCATTTGATAATCCAAAAATAAACTTTATATGGGACTCAGCTGTAACTGAAATTGTTGCTAATGAATCAGGAGTTTCAGCATTAAAAATTACAAACCTAAAAACTGACAATACTACTGAGGTACCTGCGGATGGGATCTTCATGGGTATTGGGCACACGCCAAATACAAAATTCTTAAAGGGGCAATTAGATCTTGATGAACACGGCTTCATTAAGACTCTTAACGGTCCTGTCACTAGCATTCCAGGGGTATTTGCCTGCGGTGATGTACAAGATCCATACTACCGACAAGCTATTTCTGCTGCAGGTTCTGGCTGTATGGCCGCTATGCGAGCTGAAAAATACATTGAGGAATTTGGTAGGGCCAACTAGTCACTGACTATTTTGATTGCCCATAAAATAAATTCATCTTCGTCATAAATTTTTGACAGTGTCTAATCTTCGTTATTTAATAATTAAAGGGAAAGGATTCCCTAAAATAATGGTTTAAATCATTAGCTGTTCAAGGAAGGACAAAAATGAATTCTCTTTTTAATTACTCAAGACTTGATGTCTCTCTCGAAAGAAAAACATCTACACTTCACATCACACTAAATCATAAAGAAAATAATCCCATAGATTTTGAACTGCTTTTTGAATTAGAATCCCTTCTTAGTTGGGCGGCCAATAAAACAGAAATAATAAGCATTTTTATTGATTCAGCTTACGAAAACTTTTCTTGTGGAGTAGATCAAAGCGAATTAAAAAACTATTCATTAAATCAAATTGAAAAATTAAGACATAAGTTAGCAAGACTCAATTTTGCGATGATGAATCTTCCTCAAATAGTTGTAATCGATCTAGGTAAGGGTTCATCAAATTTAGGTTCTGAATTATCAATTGGTGCAGATATGAGAATTTCTCATAATGAATCTTATTTAAACTTTGATCATGCTAACCATGGCCTTATTGCTGCAAGTGGAGCACTTTCAATTTTACCAGAAGTAATTAATAGAAATGAAGCAAAAGCTTGGGTTCTATCAAGTACAAAGATAACTATTAAAAAATTAATACAAACTGGATATGTATGGTCTACTTACGATAAATTAACTCGTAATGATACTGTTTTTAAATTACTAAGCGCTTTAACTTCTCAGGCTCCTATTCAGAGAATCCAAACTAAATTTGGATTTTTAAGATCTACATTTGAAACAATTGAAAACAATATGAAAATGGAAAAAGAAGTGGCAAAAGCAGCAATGCTATCTACTGACTGGAAACAAAAAACTGAAGAAGAATTTACAAATCCTAAAACAATAAACAAATTAATTTATTTAGCTAACGATAAAAAGCCTAATGAAACAAAAAAGAATAAAAACAAGGAAAAGGCTAAACTAAAACTCGTTAAAACAGAAAATAATTTAGATATTTAAAACTCTAATAGATTCATTGGGGTACTTCGACTTGAAGGCCTCAATATCACTCGTCAAACCAAGAAGAAAACCTCCTCCTCCTGCACCACAAAGTTTAAATCTGAATAAGTCCCCTTCTAAACCTTCTAACCATATAGAGCGATATAATGGCGGAATCATCGGCATAAAACTTTGAGATTGTATGAAAGACAACTCTGTAAATAAACCAAATAGATCCTTTGAATTTGAACTCAAAAATGCCTTGATACATGAGTTAGTAATATTTTTTAGACTCATCTCACATATTTCTCGAAATGAATCTACTTTTAGTTTTTCTAGATATAAATTAACTAAGGGTTCAGTGCTTCTACCTCTACCAGTATCTACAATGAAAAATTTAAATTCATTTGATTGAGGTAGTTTTACTGTTTGAATCTCAGTAGAATCCTTGAAATACAAAGGTCTCGAGATATATGAAATCAAAGGTTCAATCCCGGAACTTTTCCCATGAAAATGAGATTCCATCATTCCAAAAACCTTTCTTAAAGAAATAAGTTCTTCGGATGAAAAGTAATCACTTCTATTTATTTTTTTAATTAAATATTTATCAAATACACTTGCACATAAAGCGCCAGATGAACCTAATCCATATCCTTGCGGGATAGTAGATTTAAAAACTAATCCTTGCCCAACATCGAATTCAAAAGCTTGTATATCTAAAAGATATTTTGAATCAATATTAGAGTATTTTTTAAGATACTGAGAAAAACTTTTTAAATCCCTATTAGACTTAAAATCATTATTGCGATCAAAAGTAAGCTCGCCTGAAAAATTATCAAAAGGAATTGCAAGGGCATCACTTCCATGAATGGCCCCATATTCACCAAAAAGCAATATTTTAGAAAAAAAACTATTCATATTTAACTGGCCCATTACCTATTTTATCATCAATAAAGTTAATAACGAGATTCATTTCTTTTAGTTTTTCGGTAAATTTTTTAACAATTTCTAGATGTTCAGGAAAATAAATTAAATGAATATTTGGCCCTGCATCCATCGTATAAGAAATTTCTGGGAAATTTTCTCTTAGATCTTCAATTAAGTTTATAACTGCAATAGTATTAGGTTTCATAAGCATATATGGCTTTGGACTTAACATCATCATAGCATGAAGGGAATGCGCTTCATCTATGATTATTTTTGAAAATGTTTTCTTATCACCTGTTTTAAGTGCATAAATTAAATTATTAAAATTATTATTAGCACTTTTAATACGTGTTTCTTTATATAAACTCTGTGAAAATTCTTCATGGCCATCAGAGCTGGAAATTTTCTTAGGATTATTACCCACAATCAGAACTGTATCGTATAATTGGCCAAAATTTGGATGAAAGTCCATATATTCAACAGCAAAGTCATTGTTTGCTTCACTTAGTATATCCGTATTACCCCAAACAGAATAATTCTTATAGAGTGATCGAGAAGCACTACCTGAAGCTTTCCTAGCAAACTCACTAGATTTTTCAAATGAAAAGCTACTACCACTTTCATCAAGTTTAGAAAGAAAATCATTCAGACATAAAGCAATAGAAGCAAACGAAGAGGCACTTGAAGCTATTCCAGTTGAATGAGGAAAAGTATTAGTTGAATTAAAAATATATTCTTTATTTTCAAGTTGTGGATACTCACTTGCTAGCATCTTAATAAACTTATATACCCTATTTTGAAACTTAGTATTTATTTCATTGTCAAAATAATAAATTACATTAAGCTCATCTTTTTCTTGAATCTGTAAACTCGTCTTAGAAAAACAATTTTTTAAAGAAAAACTTAAGGAAGGATTCAGCGGGTATTGAAACTCTTTTTTTCCCCAGTATTTAATAAGTGCAATATTTGATGGCGCTGACCATGTTGTCTGAAAAATCATTAGATATAGACCTCTATATCATTATCATTTGACTTTATTTCATTAGCTAATTCTGAAAATGGTATTATTGTTTCAACACCTTCACCAATAAAGTAATTACGCGTATCCATATAGCTTCTATCTGAAGTAACTAGAGCAAAATCCCCGCCCCATGCACCAAGGGATTTTACTTCTCCCCAGTAGTTTGGAAATCTCTTATCTTTAACTTTTTCTAAATTAAGTACATTTGAAACAATATCCTCGTGTTCAACAATACATTCTTCAAATTCTTGTAAAGTATCTGATGTTGCCATTTTTTTTGTAATATTAGAAATTTTATCAATTACATCTGATGGCATAATTCCACGTGAGCGATAGTATTTGATACCTTCGTTGGTACTTTGTTTCTGTCCTAAATAGATAAAAAATAAATTATCTTTAAATGAGGGACTGAAGTTAATTTCTTTCCAACTTGGGCCACTGCTCATTCTCTGATACAGAATTGGTCCCATAGATTGCGCACAGGCAATATCATAGCCAGAACCACCGGTTGTTTTAGATAATAATTCAAATGGCGAGACATATGCCCATTGAGCAATATTGTATAGAAGTGTTGAGCTACTTCCCAGACCCCAGATAAGCGGAAACTCTAACCTTGTATCGACTTCAACATCAACTGAATCACGAAGAAAATGAGGATTTTGTTTACGAGCTTGTCTAAGGTAGGACTGAAGTATTTTTACATTATTATCTTCTTCTCCTTTTATAATATTAAATTTCCAAAATTCAAATTCTGCGTCAAACCAACATTTGCCTGAATAATCATAACTCTTCCAGTAAAGCCTTGGAGAAAATGAAGGCTTATATTTAACAGACATAGACTGACCAACTGTAGTTGGAAGAGCTAAACTAAGAGCACCATCAAGTACAAAATATTCAGCTGAAAGTAAAAGTTTCCCATGCCCATAAAAATATTGTTTGTTTGTTCCCATAAATATCCTAATGTAACTTTCTATTTGTTAATATAAAATTTCTAACTGCAGTATAGGTAACTATATTTGATTTAAAAAATTCTTTTGCGGATTCAATTTCAGCGTTGGTTGCATTTACACTGTTTAAAATATTCAGTAAATGCATTTTCATATGTCCTTTTTGTATTCCAGTTGTAACAAGACTCTTAATGGCCGCAAAATTTTGTGCGAGGCCAAGACAAGCAATTTGTTGCATTAAAAGTTTTGCATCAGGCATTCCTAGAATTTTAAGACTAAGCTTTGCTAGAGGATGAAGAGTTGTTAAACCACCTACTGTTCCAATTGCAAGTGGAAGAGTTAATTTTAAAATAAACTTATCATCAGATATTTCACAACTACTTAGACTCTTATATTCACCGGATCTTGCTGCATAAGTGTGACCACAAGCTTCTACTGCTCTAAAATCATTGCCAGTTGCAAGCACTAAAGAATCAATACCATTAAAGATACCTTTATTATGAGTCACTGCTCTTTGCGTGTCATACATAGCAATATCAACTGCTCTTTTGAATTTTTTAGCAAATTCTTGTGGATTTATTTGTCCAATAACTCCAAGTTCATTTATGCTACACTCTACTTTCGCTTCAACTAAACATTCCGGAGTATAATTAGATAAAATAGACATCACGACTTCAGGAATATCTGAAGAAAAATGATTAGTAATTAAACATTGATTTTGAAATTCACTTGCGACTTCTTCGAGAACACTATTTATGAAATTTGCTCCCATGGCATCACAAGTTTCAAATTTTATTTCTATTTTATAATGGCCTGGAAGTTTTACTGAGTTATCAACTAACTCAATGGACACAACTCCACCACCGCGTTTATTCATATTGGCACATAAAGGAGCGATTTGATGCTCTAGATGCATCTTTATTTTATTAAAAAAACTTTCTAATTTACTGTGATCGCCATACCAATTAAGATGAACATGCCCTACTTTAATAGTGCTTAAAACTTTAGTTTGAAAGCCACCACGTGAACTCCAAAACTTTGCCGCTAAGCTAGCAGCTGCTACAACTGAACTCTCTTCAATAACCATGGGTAAACAATAGTATTTATTATTAATCAAAAAATTTGGAGCTAGCCCAAAAGGCATAAAATAGTTACTAATAGTATTTTCACTTAGTTCATCAAACTTTTTTTGAATAATCTCATCCGAGTGCCAATACGTTTTTAAATCTTCAATATCAATTGTATCCAAATGAGTATTGAGCCAATTTATTTTTTCAAATTTTGAATATTTAGAAAAACCATTTATTAATTGCATTCCCACTCACTTATATTAATTTCTAGATAATTTCTGGCGGTATCGAATAATTTTTTCTGACCTTCAATAAACTCAAACAATTTCTGCTCATCTTTTGCATAAGGTAAGATCGCTCCGGCAAAGGCAAAGACAGAATTAAATTTTAAGTTCTCTCTAAAGTAAAAACCATCTAAAGAATTCTTCAGACCCCCTGAGATAATTATTTCTTTATTTTTGTTAGTATCTGAATACAATAGATTTAATTTCTTAATCATTTGTTTACTATCATGCCCAACATTAATTAAAGGTGTTAAGCATTCATTTTTATTATTTCTAAGGATTTCAAGTTTAGTAAAATTTGTTCCACCAAAGCTAGCTAATTCTATTCCTGAAATATTCAGCTCTAAAAGTGCCTTAAGTGAACGAGGTCCAAAACCTTGTCCTACTTCCTTAATAATAACTTTTCCCTCATAATGATCTAAAAATGCCTCTATTGTTTGAACTGGATTTTTAGTAATTAAATCACCTTCTGCCTGAACAGATTCTTGAAGTGGATTAATATGAATCATCAAACCATCACATTCTAATCTTTTTAATTTTTCTAAAAAATTTTTATAATTATTTGAGGAAAACTGCTCCATTTGAGCAATTCCAATATTTGCAAAAAGAGGTCTATCTCCAATTACTGATCTAAGATTAAAATCATAAAACTTAGTTTCATCATCAATATAACTTCTAATTGATCCTAAGCCCATTCCAAGTTTAAAATGATTAACTGCTTTGGCGAGATTTCTATTAATTAACTTTCCATTTTCTGATCCACCAGTCATCGATGAAATCCATAAGGGAAATGAAAAATTCGTATTTAAAAAATTATAACTATATGTTTTTAGATTACCCAGCATAGGTTCATAGTTAAACCTAGGGTCAGAATGATTATGTGGCAAACTAAGAGAAGTTAACCGTAAATGATCGTTTTTTCTTTCTTCTACTGTCATAATTTAAGATTACGCAAGATAGCATAAGAGAGACGATCTGAAAATTTATACTTCAAGTCAAAAACTAGCTAAGTATATGAATTTACGCAGAAAAACTTATTTTTTTACCCAAAACAACTCTATTTCTGCCCTAATTTCAGCTTTAGAGATCAGTGGAATCTGAACACCGGCATATAATCTGGCCCTGATCCTGATTTGGGACAATGTAAAAATTGATTCGTTTTCATCTATATTTTTAAAAATTGTTGATTCAAGATTTATAAGTTCACCAATCTGTTCTTCAAGCATTAAAGTCGTAGACCTTGCTTGAGAGAAAAAACTCATAAAAAGTGAAGAGACTATTAGTATCTTTTTATAATTCATTTTATTTCCTTTTTACATAATTGAGTTCAATTTGAGTCAAAGCACCTGAGCTTAAAAAACTAAAAATATTTTTTTGGCTTAGAGTAAACAAAGCTAGAAATTTATGAATCTCCCATTTATTAGATTTATTATGCATTTTTTTACTGAGCTTATTCATCAAATCAAGTGATTTCTTTATACCTTTAATCATTTTTTTCTTAACTTTAGGTGAGTAATCATCAATGGAAGTATTGCTTGATATTCGTTTAAAATAGGCACAACCCAAATAACTTAGCTTAGTGTTGAGTGAAGAAAATAAAGTAAATCCGTGATTTAATCCAATCCCAATATAAGCGCTTTGAAGATCATATTTATCGAAATTATGCTTACTCTGATAATCATCTATACCTTCTAGCATGGAGCCTAAAAATTCCATATTTTTTGTAGGTAAAATAATATCGTTGTCTTTTTTTGTATAATTCCAATTTATTCTGGCCCTCATTACTGCCCCAGCTTTTGCAAAAAACCAAAAACTTCCATCAGCGCCAAAATTTATGTCTAATCTTATCCCACTAAATTGCCAACCTTTAGCTCTTATAGAAGATAATTCATTCATCTTTTCCTGAATTTTAAGTAGTGATTTTTTTAATTTTCTTCTAAGCCTTTTGCTCTTTCTATAACTCTTTTTCTTAGAGAAATTTTCAATGATTGAATTGATAACATATTGATTCTCTAGAAAATTAATATCCCCATCAATTTGATAATGATTCGGATCTGATGAAAACTCTTGATCTTTCTTCTTTCTCCATTTTACTTCTATTCCTGAAAATAATCGAGTATTCGTTAGACCAATCATACCACTTCTTGAAAATCCTATATCTGAAATATATTCTTTAAATTTATAATTTTGATTTAAAATCTTATCTTTGGATTCATCTAGTGCATTGGCTTGCTCAGTTAAAATCTCATCAAAATCATTGAGAACATTTACTTCATTTATACTCGCTTTTACGTTAAAGATTGAAAAAATCATCAGCATTAAAATGATTATCTTTTGACTATTATTTTTCATAATTAAACCTCTGTCTTACTGTTGTACCTAAATTATATGGACCTAAACCTACTGTGCCACTTAGTCCAAGACCAACAGATATAGTCTTTAGATACCAATTATCTGAACTGGTTTCTGAAGTCTTTAATGCATGATCAACACTTTCAGTAATTGCTTGAATTGAATTTTTGACATGACTTTTGTATTGAATATTTGAAATTTGAGAAACAGACTCTATCCCATTTTCATCAACTGTTATCACATTTATAGCAGCGTTTGCATTTGCTATAAAATGCATTAATAGTAGAAATTTTAGACAATTCATTTGCCCTCCCATAATTAAAACTTATAGAAAGCATAAGTAATAGATTATGATAAAAAAACCATTCTATTAACACTAACAAATTTATAATACCTTGTCTTTTGCAGCGAGTTTACAAATGTTAATTTTCGATTAAAATAATAAACTCACACTTTTCAGAAGCTTTATATTGTTTTAGATCGCCAATATTTAATCTTTCAATTGATTCGTTTGATTGATTGAGATTTTTAGCAATTACAATCCTCTTATTGTTATCGCCATACTCTAATAATTCTTCGAGAATTTTTTTAAAACGATAAGGTGTGTCCATAATTATAGTAGTGTATTTATTTTTAAAAATTCTATGAAATTCACTTTTTCTTTCATCTGATTTTGAAGGTAAAAATCCTTCAAATATAAATTTAGAATGTTCAAATCCACTTAAGGCCAGTGCAAGAGAAATAGAATTGGAAAAAGGTGTTGATGTGACAGTTATGCTATTGTCATGGGCCAAGCTAACAAGTTCCGATCCAGGATCGCAAAAAGCAGGTAGCCCACAATCACTCATAAGATAAACATTTTTTCCTTGTATTAATTCTTTAATCATTGAATGTTTTTCTGTTTCTCTTGTGTGCTCATTATAAAGAACAAAGCGATCAATCCATTCTCGTTCTAAGCCCCATCTTATCCATCTTCGCCTACATTCCTTAAGTTCTTCTACTGCGATTATTGAGTTGTCCACATGTAGATTTTTTAAAATCTCTAAAGCAACAGGCTCAAGGGGGGTTGTTTCATCAATGGGAGTTGGGATAAGTATTAATTTGCCTTTCATAGTTATAGTCTCATAAAAAGTTCTGGACGATGAAAATCTGGTTTACCTTGATTAGGATTATTTGAAAAGAATTCTTTATTAATACCCAGCATGGAAAATACACCTATATAAAGATCCGAATTTTTACTCACAGGTATAATCAACTTTCCAGACCACTTATTATCATTTAATTCAACCTCTGAATAAAACTCTTTTTCTAAGGGAGTAAAAAATATTTCTCTTGGCCGTACAATTTCTAGGCAAAAACATTGATTTAACGGACTAACTTGAAACTCCGTATAATGAGTTTGGGACTGATTTTTGTCTTGAACAAAAATTTCAAAAACATCAAAATCCCATAATCCCCAATTCTTAAAATAATCTGAAGAAAAACTATTCGAACAATTCCAATCAAGTTTGGCCTGAATATTATATTCTACAATCAAGTTTGAATTTTCGACAAAAGCCTCATATTCTACTTTATAAGAATCAGTTAAATTAACGGGATGAGATAGCAAACTTTTCATATAAAAAACCTAGTAAGAATAAATAACTCATATACAATTAAGTATACATGAAAAGTGATCAAGAATATAAATTTTTTATAATTTGTCCTTTAGGCCTAGAAAAATTAGCGCTTAAAGAACTAGATGAAAAGATTAAGCTTTTTAACCTTAATTCAATCAAAATTATAGAACAAAATACCGGTGGAATTGAGATTCAAGCTATGCAATCTGAAGGTATGGCATTAAACAAAATTCTCAAAATTCCAGTAAGAATACTTCTAAGAATTGATGAATTTAAGGCAAGAGATCTTCCAAAACTCTATAATAAAGCAAGATCAATCAAATGGAATAATTATATTTATAATAATAATTTAGAAATAAAATCATCAGCAGGAAAATCAAGACTTATTCATTCTGACAATATAAAAGATACTCTGCAAGATGCTATAAATGATTACTTTAAAGAAATAGATGTTAAGGAAAAATTTAAAAAGAAACCTTATAGTTTAATCAAGCATAAAATCTACATCAATTTTTTTAATGATAATGCGACAATCAGTATCGATACCTCGGGTGAACCTCTCTATAAAAGAGGTGATATTATTGAAAAAGATAAATTTACTCTCAGAGAGAATTTAGCTGCTGGATGTATTTATCAAATCTTAAGTAAAATAAAGCCAAATTCAACCATACATGATCCCATGTGTGGTTCAGGTACCTTGATCGCGGAATTTAATAATTTTTATCAAATTTCAAAAAGAGAATTTTCTTTTGAGCTTTTTACAAAACCTGCCTTAAAAAAAATAAGCCCTATAGAATCTTCTACTTTTATTTTATCGGGATCAGATATTAATAGTAAACTCTTCGGCTCTGCTATTAAGCTGGGATTAAATTTAATAATAAAAGACGTATTTCAAATCAATGAAACCTATGATTATATATTCACCCATCCGCCCTATGGAAAAAATATCAAGCTTGAAAAAGGAAATAATAATAAACTTTTTGAAAAATTAAGAAGTTTATCTAAAAATGTTTACTTTATAATTGATATTGAGAATTTTAAATTACTTCAAAAAAATTTAAAGCTAAAAAAAGTCTTGGAATTTAACAACCAAGGAACTAAAACAGTTTTAGGCAAGATAGACAACTGATTTAGCCACTACCGTATTAACATGACTAATTACAACCAAAGAACTACAAGCTGAATCAATCTGAACCATATTTGAATTTTTGATCCATTTTACAGTTGAAAATTTTTCTTGGCCTTCTGGAAGTATAATTTTTATTGAATCTCCAACCTTAAGAGGCTTTTTAGGATTCACTAGATTTAGGGCCATATAATTATTTGCTTTTGAGACCTCAAGTACTGATCCAAGAAAATTTTCATCTTTTCTTTGAATTCTCCAATTCTTAAGTTTTTTAAATAATACATCTGACTTATTAACTGAGAAGTAGCCTCTTATTAC
>CAYGTU010000021.1:0-3758 GCA_964352945.1 uncultured Bacteriovoracaceae bacterium | reverse complement strand
ATCATCATAGAGCTGACTTAATACCGCAGCAGGTCCGTATGATTACGTCTTTTGCATAAGTTTCTTTAAATTTTTTAGATGCCTCGATTGAATAATCTTTTACCAGATTGCAAATATGAGACAGTTGTAAAAAATCGGTATCCCTTAAATCAATTCTTAAATGAGATAATTTCATTTGATTAAGTTCAATAAGGTTTTCTAGGAGAAAAATATTTTTAATATGAAACATAAATGTTCCATGCTTATTTTCTATAATAGGAAATCCCTTATGAGGAGACTCTTCACTCTCCCCTTCAGCATAAATAAAATCACGTTTATCGCTTACAAGTGGGCTAAGTAAATTCCTTGGAGAATAGAATAATAAGATTCTTCCAAGCCCTAAAATCTCAATGGGACAATCTAATTTTGTTATGTATTCTGTTAACTTATCTTTTGGAATCTCTATTGATAAAACAAGTCGGTCTAAACGACTACCAAGAAAATCTTTCCATTGTCTTAGTCCGACAAAATTATGATTCCCATTTTCTAGTATTAATTGAATTGTATTTGAAAAGTTTTCAAATACATAATTGAGAGCACCTGGATCTTGAACTCTGAAAATTTCAATGTTTTTTAGATCCAAATTATTTAATTTTTTAATAACTTTATTAAAGACATCATCAGTCATAAGAATATCCCATTCAAAGACTGGCTTGATTCCTAAAAGATTGCTCTCTTTAGCTAATCTTTCAAAACCATCATCATCTAATGTGCCCAATCTTGAAAAATCTTTATGTCCTAGAATGATCTCATCAATTCCATTATCGTGAGCAAGAGAGAGTTCATGAATGCTATTTATATAAGTTGTAACTTTCATAAGGTTTTCATCCTTATTATATTTAAAGCATTGGAATTTTTTACATAATTTAATTTAACAAGAGTAGAAGGATTAGTTCGATCTATCTTTTCATTATGTAAACTTCGTAAGTTATCTGCATTAAAGGGAATTGATTCTCCTTTAAATGGAACTAACTCTAAAGTATCACCAAAATGAAACGCATTTTTTACATCAACAATCATATAATCATTTTCGACTACTTCAATAACGTTAGCAGCAACCTTATATTCACTATCAGAAATTTCTCTTTCATTGAAAATAGATGTATCGTCAGCTTTATCAACTAAAGAGGCATTTGTGTAATCACGATGAGCTACTTTTCTTAACTCTTCTTCCCACTTTGGAATTTCATTACTGAGAAAATTACCATGTTCTTTATAATGCTTTAAAGCTTCACTATAGACTTTTGAAATTGTACCCGCATATAAATTGGACTTCATTCTACCTTCGACTTTAATTGAATCAATATTATGATCAATAAAATCTTGAAGCAAATTAACTCCGTTAAGATCTTTTGAACTCATAAAATATGTTTTCTTATCTTCAATATTTAAATCTTGAAATTTAATAGAATATTCAAAACGACATGAGTGAGCACATCCACCTCTATTTGAATCACGGCCTTGTGTATAATTTGAAATCACGCAATTACCAGAATAGGCCATACACATAGAACCATGGACAAATAGTTCAACTTCTAGACCTGTTTCTTTTTTTATTTGTGCTGTTTCTTTTATACTCAATTCACGGCCAACGATTACACGAGTAACCCCCATTTTCTTCCAAAGCTTTGCACTTTCAACATTTAAACAACTTGCTTGAGTAGAGAGATGAATATGTATATTAGAGCAATCAGAAACGGTTTTCAGTACGCCAAGATCAGAAACAATAACCGCATCTATACCTATTTTTTCTAAATATTTAACAAACTCTGGTAATTCTTCAATTTCTTGATCAAATAGAAAGCTATTAAGTACGACGTAAACTTTTGCATTTCTGGCATGAGCAAATTCTACTCCTTCAAGGAGCTCTTGATCTGTAAAATTTTCTGCTGCCGAACGAAGACCAAATTTAAGTCCACCAACATAGACAGCATCAGCTCCATAGCTGATGGCCACTTTAAGCTTTTCTAAGCTACCAGCAGGAGAAAGTAATTCTGGAACGCGATATTGCAATGCATCACCTTTTATCTTATTATTCGTAGTTGCGCACATTTACCATTTTGACTCAATAAGATAAACTAAAAACTAATGAATTTTAGAATTTCTATCATGGCCATTTTATTAAGTGTTGTAGGTTACGGGGTGTATGTCCTTGTAAATATACCTGTCCAAAAAATTCCCTATTCATTTTTACTTCCAAAAACTTATGTTACCTCTAAAGATTCTCAAATACTCATAGTTGGCGACCGAATGGCAAAAAGGTTTTCACTATTTGAAAAATCTATAAATAAGACCCTATCTGCTAAATTAAAAACTCCTGTAAAAATTAATACTATTTCTGGAGATGGTGAAACAATTTATCGAACCTTAAATAAATTAAAAAATTTAAAAACATTACCTAAAGTATTGATCTATATTGGTGGTGGACAGGAAGATTATGAATATCTTTTTAAAACTAAAGATATTCCCATTATTCTTGAAAATTTTTCTCAAATTGAAAACGAAAAAATTCAAACATTATTAATGTTCTTTCCATTTGCCTCTAAATTTTTATTTAAACCAATAGAAAATATTATACTAAATCCTTTACCTACATATGATTCGAATAAGTATGATGATTCAACTTTTCAGGCAAGATCAGAAGTACATTATAAATTTTATGAATATAAACTTTTAGAGCTTATCGAGTTTGCTCGAAACAATGACATACTTCTAATAGCTATAACAAACCCTATTAATTATTTACTACCTCCCAAAAAAATATGTGAACTTACTTCTGGGGAAAGTATTGATAAAGATTTATCAAGTATTATTAGTTTAACTAAAAAAGGTGACTATAAAGAAGCTTCTAAAAAAATGTTCTTTTTAAAAGAGCTAGCCTCAAATAATGCCTTAGTAAATTACACCAACGCCATTATTTTAAAACAACAAGGAAACTTTAGTGAAGCTAAAAAGTACTTTCATTTAGCTAATGCATTTGATTGTTACAAATCGAGACCTTCAACTATTTACAACACCATTATTAAAAACAAGGCAAAAGAGAATCAAATCCACATATACGACTTTGACGGTTATTTAGAAGACAAGTCGATGGATAGTATAAGCTTTATAGACGAAATATACCCTCAACCAATTTATTTTGAAGAACTTGCAGAAGCTATTGGTGAAAAAATAAGAAAAATACTCAAGATCTAATCAACTCGAATTAAATTCCTTCTTTGACACGGTGTCCTAATGTCCCTTATACTGGTGTCGATAAGCAGATATTGGTAACAAATTGCCTTTGAGAGAGTTAATTTGCGGCTTAAAAACTTGGCATCAAATTAGCATTATAAGTTAGTAAGGGTGATGAGTAACAAGGAGGTTATCTCATGAATGCAAAACTATTTTTAACACTTTTAGTGGTATTATTACTTAGTTCATGTGCGAGTGAAAACCTAAGCGTAGAAAAACCAGAATTAGGTAAAAAAGAAGAAAAAAAACAAAGATCAAGCCATAGATTTCTGGCAAGTGACTACAGGTAATGAAGATTTAACTTGGAAAATTAAAAGCTTTCTCCTATAAGGTATGTATTAACTTTATAAGAGAGGCTTTTTTTTTGGATAATAAATCTTGGACAGCACAAAATACATCAGACTTATATAATTTAGACAAATGGTCTGAAGGTTATTTTCAAATTAATGAAAATGGAAATTTATGTGTTGCTACAAATATTAAAT
>CAYGTU010000020.1:22974-24241 GCA_964352945.1 uncultured Bacteriovoracaceae bacterium | reverse complement strand
CTCTTAGATCAGCTTAATTTTAAAAAAGTAAAATCCAAAGCCTTAATTGCACTTTCAAAATGGTTAAAAGGTGAATGGAATTTTAAATTAATTGATTTTATTCCTACACCCTATCAAGTTTTAGAGTATCAAGCTTTAGGCATAAGACCAGTAACGATCAAAATCCAAGAAGAACTGCGGCCCATTTTAAATCGAAGTGATTGTTTGGAATTTTTTTTACATGACCTTGAGCATGGGCATATGTTTTTTTATGATGAAGACTTAAAAAATATGCAAATTGCATTTTTTAACAAAATTCAAAAATCTATTGAAACTAATTTTTGGGAAAAGTATCTTGAAGATGAAAATTTTAAAAAAGAGTTCTATTATTTAATAAGTGATATGAATACTCATAAAGAGCATTATAAACAATTTCTTAAGGCCATCATTCCTTTAAATGATGCTCCCAAATTTGATTTTCTTTTTAGATAATATGAATAATCACTTTATTAATCCATTTATAGATAACTTAAAGCTTAAAAGATACCCTGTTAATACTAAGCTTCAGGCATGGGATTCAGCAGACGAGCTGATCCTAAATGAATTGAAAATAAATTACGTTTTAGATGATAAGAGAATCCTTATTATCAATGATTCTTTTGGAGCATTAAGCCTCTCTTTAAAAGAATTTAATCCGACTGTTTATACAGACTCTTATACTTCTTTTATGGGGATTAATAGTAATGGAAGAGGTATTGAAGTTTTGAATGATCTTTCTTATCTAAAAAAAGAATATGACTTAGTACTTATTAAAATTCCTAAAAGTTTATCTTTTTTTGAAGATATTTTGGCACATTTAACTAATGTTTTAAAGCCTAATACTTTTATCATCTTTGGTGGAATGGTTAAATATTTAACTAAAAACTATTTTGAATTAATTGAAAAATATATAGGAGAAGCCACAACTAGTCTAGCACAGAAGAAAGCACGTTTAATTTTTTCTTCTTTTAAGGGTGATATAAAAAGTAGCCCTTTTCCTCAATCGATTTATATAGAGGAACTTAAGGCAGAATTTATTAATCATTCAAATCTTTTTTCGAGAAATAAATTAGATATTGGGACACGCTTTTTTTTAGAGTATATACCTTCTGGTAATTATAAGACAATTCTTGATCTTGGTTGTGCTAATGGGATTATTGGAATCAAAGCAAAATTAAATAATCCCAATTCCAATATTATTTTTACAGAGTAAGGTTTATTGGGCATGATGGGGGGGGCGGAAGAATCA
>CAYGTU010000020.1:0-22964 GCA_964352945.1 uncultured Bacteriovoracaceae bacterium | reverse complement strand
CAAGTGGCCATATCATTTTTGCGGATGAATCGTTTATGGCCATTAAAAGTAGTCAGGAAAATTACAATAAGTTTAATTTTAAAGATGAAGCAAGTTACTTATGGACTAACTGCTATGAAAATCCAAAAAGTGAGAAATTAGATTTAGTTTTATGTAATCCACCATTTCATCAAAATAATACAATAGGTGATCATATTGCACTTCAAATGTTTACTGATGCCTGTAAGGCCCTTGATGAAAAAGGTCAAATACGAGTTATAGGTAATTCTCATCTGGGCTATCACAAGAAATTAAAAATGATTTTTGGTAATTCAAAAATTATTGCGCAGAACTCTAAGTTTATGATTATTGATGCTATAAAAAAATAAAACGAATTACTATGACCATAAGCGTGAGGATTTCTACTCGCTCTGGTGGTAATATTTGGTTGTAATTATTTTCACTTGAATGAGGGATGAGATGAAAGGTTTAAAAGAAGCATTATTAAAAGCCGGTTTAAAACCAAGTCCAGATAAAAAAGAAATTAATCAAAGAACTAAAATTCCTAAGAAGAAAATTACTGAAGAAGTTAAACATCAAGTTCAGAGAAACTTTTGTGAAGAGTGTGAACAAATTCATCCTGATGTAGAATTATACAAACATAATAATGCCAGTACCGATGCTGAGTGGATGTGTATTCGATGCGCCGATCGTTTGAAGATTGCCGATCGTTTTAGAAAGACAGCTCAGAGTGATACAAATATCAGAAAACTTTTCCGTAGAGAACATGGTGAAACTCTAACTTCAGCTCAGTTAAAAATTGCTGATGTAATGGTTTCAGATAAAGACCGTCAAAACGGAAATAGATAGTCTAAGTCCTAATTAATATTAGGAAATCATAATCTAAATTACCCAAAAAATAGGCATATTTTAAGAATTTCTATAAATAAAATTTATTTCCATTTTAAGGGTAAGTTCCCGTATATATTTAAAGTTGTCTAAAAGTACTCAGTATTGCTTAAGTCCATGAAATAATTAGTCGATAAAGAAATTGGAAGAGTAAAAACTGAGGAACATTTATGAAAACAATTATTGTTTTAATTGCAATGACGACATTTCTAGCGTCGTGTGTGCAAGAGGGAAATGTCGGTGTTACCGGTGTTAGCAAGAATTCCGGTAGTGGAAATTCAGGAGCAAAGCGAGTTGATCTCGATCCAATTGCAAATCAAAATACAACCGAAGGACAATTTCTTTTTATAAATATTGATGACCAAGGTGATGATTTCTCTTCCGTAAATCTTCCTCTTACTTACTCTTGTTTTTATGACATGATTCCAGATGGGACAGTTGCTCCTTCAGTACCTTGTTCTACTTTAGTTCAAGCTTTCAATGTGGCAACAGGTGCTCTTTCATGGACACCAAGTGCGGTTGAATCTGGAAATTATGAGTTTTTAATATCAGCAACTGACGGTGTTGCTGCAGATAATGTTTTATTTGTTGTTAGTGTTGCAGATGGACCAACAGTTTCAAGTGGTCCTTTAATTGATACAATAGTAAATCCTTTTATTTTAGAAAATATGTTTTTAGTAATTGATGCTAATGATGGTGGAGATGATATTGACGGTAGTGGAGATCCAATATCTTATACTTGTTATTATGACACTGTGGTTGATGGTGTAGTTGCTAATACAACTTTATGTACCGGTATGGGAGCAGTATTTACTGGTTCAACAGGATACTTCGCGTGGACTCCAACTTTTACACAAGCGGGCGTTTATGAAGTAAAGATTACAGGAAGTGACGGGGCCCTTAGTGATGATGAAATCTTCTTTATTACAGTAACAGATGCAAATAGATTACCTGTTCTTGCAGCTATGACACCTGAAACAGTTACTGAAGGTATTGCAATTACAACTGTAAATGCAAATGATGGTGGCGATGATTTTGATGCTGATGGGGACCCAATTACTTATAGTTGCTTTTATGATAATGTAGCTGATTTTATTGTAAATCCAGTTAATGCATGCGCCACTTTAGGTGTAACATTAAATCCAGCTACTGGTGTACTTGACTGGACTCCAAATTTTACTCAATCTGGAAATTATGAATTTAGAATTGCCGGTAGTGATGGAATAGGACAAGGTTACACTTATCTTCACTTAACAGTTAATAATGTAAACCAAGCTCCTGTCCTCGATACAATTTTACCACAAACAGTTTCTGAAAATGCAGCGATTGTAACAATCAATGCAAATGATGGTGGAGATGATCTAGATATCGATTTAGAACCACTTGCATATTCATGTTTTGTAGACACAGTCGTAGATGCAACTGTAGGTGGAGGGACCACTTGTATAGCTGCAGGTATGTCTTTTAATACAACAACAGGACAATTAGACTGGACTCCAAGTTATTCAGATGGTGATACTGGACCAACTCAACATGAAATAAGAATTAACGCTTTTGATGGCGTTTTTAGTGATGATAAAATCTTTGTTATAACAGTTAATAATACAAATAGATCTCCAAGTTTAGATCCAATTACAGATCAAAATACAAATGAATTAGTTGCCTTTACAACTGTAGATGCCTCTGATGGTGGAAATGATTTTGATGTTGATGGAGACTCAATTACCTATGCATGTTTTTACGACACAACTATTGATGGTGTTGTAGGTGCCACACTTACATGTGTTTCAAAAGGTATGACATTTAATACGGCTACTGGTGTTCTAGATTGGACACCAACTTACTTGGATCAAGGTAATTATGAAATAAAAATTTCAGCTACCGATGGATCTCTTTCAGATAATATTATTTTTCTTTGGGGAGTAACAGATGTTAATCGAGCACCAAGTTTAACAGCTCCAGCTGGAGACACAGTAAATGAAGGTGTAGCAATCACCACTCAAGATGTTAATGATGGTGGAGATGATTTAGATATCGATTTACAAGCTCTAACTTATACTTGTTATTATGATATGACAGTAGATACTATAGTAAATGCTACAAATACTTGTGCTTCAATTGGTATGGCCTTTAATAGTTCAACGGGACAATTAGATTGGACTCCAAATTTTGCTCAAGATGGTACTTATGAAGTAAAAGTAATAGGTTCAGACGGAATTGATACTGATGCAGTCTTTTTTGTTATTACTGTAAATAATGTATTTGCTATTCCAATTTTAGATCCAATATCTAATGAAACTGTAAATGAAGGTGTTGCTCTTACTACAATTGACGCTAATGATGGTGGGGATGAATTAGATGGTGACGGAGAACTTATAAGTTATTCATGTGAATTTGATAATGTGTTCTCTGGAACAATGGTCGCTCCAGCAGCTTGTACTACTATTTCAGGTTTAAGTTTTAATACGATTACCGGTGTTCTTAACTGGACTCCAAGTTATTCGCAATCTGGAACTTACGAATTTCATATTGTAGCAACAGACACATCACTAGATACAGATGAAGCATTTGTTCAAATTACTGTAATAAATATTAATGCACCTCCAGTGTTAGATGCAATTGCTGATCAAGGTGTAACTGAACTTTCTGCAATAACTACTATTGATGCTGCTGATGGTGGAGATGATTTTGATTCTGATGCTCAGGCTTTAACTTATACTTGTACTTATGACACAACGATTGATGGAATTGTTCCTGCTGGAATTGGTTGTGCTGTTCTAGGTATTTCTTTTAATACTGGTACAGGAGTAATGGATTGGACTCCAACTGGAGGACAGAGTGGAACTTATGAATTTAGAATTAGAGGAACTGACGGTACAGATAATGGAGATGAAGTTTTTGTTATCTCTGTTATTGCAGGTGTATCAGGAAATCCTGCCAATCAACCAGTACTTTCAAATATTATAAATAGCGCTATTAATGAAGGACAAACATTTGTTGCCGATGCCGATGATGGTGGAGACGATTTAGATGCCGATGGAGATCCAATTATTTATTCATGTTGGTATGATAATACAGTTGATGGGACAGTAGCCGAACTTAATACTTGTGGAGCACTAGCTAATACAACTTTTAATTCATCAACTGGTATATTAGTATTTAGTCCTGACTTTTCACAAGCAGCTTCATATGAATTTAAAATTAAAGGAACTGATGGAACGGGATTTGGACAAGAAATCTTTTTTATAAACGTAAATAATATAAATCAACCACCAGTTCTAGATGCAATTTCAAATATAGTAGTAAATGAAAATGTTGCAATTACGCCAATTGATGCAGGTGATTCTACAACAGGCCCAGCTAATGATATGGATGTTGATGGGGAAGTAATTTCATATCAATGTCATTATGATATCGTTATTGATGCTTCAGTTGTTGAAATAGCCATGAATAACTGTGCCAATTTAGCGAATTCAACTTTTAATAACACAACGGGTGTTTTTAATTGGACTCCTAGTCTATCTCAATCAGGAAATTATGAATTTAGAATTAGAGCGAGTGATCCAGGAACACTTTCAGATTACGAACAATTTATTATAACTGTAAATGATGTTAATAGCCCTCCAGTAATAGATGTAATTGCAGATCAATTGGGTGCAATGGAAAATACGGCCATAACTCAAATTAATGCAAATGATGGTGGAGATGATTTAGATGCAGATGGACAAGTAATTACTTATTCATGTGTGTTTGATAACACGAATAATGGTACTGTAAGTCCAGGTACAAATTGCGCTACTATTTCAGGTTTAGTTTTTGATGGAAATTTTGGAACAATTGATTGGACACCAAATTATAATCAAGCTGGTATTTATGAATTTAAAATCACGGGAACTGATGGAAGTACGAGTGATACTGAAATCTTTGTTATAGATGTCGCTAATACAAATCGTTCTCCAGCTTTAAATACAATTTCAAATATTGTGGTAACTGAGCAGTCGGCAATGAGCCCATTTAATCCATCAGATACCACAACAGGAAATGATACAGATATTGACGGTGATACAATCACATATTCTTGTTATTACGATACAACAGTAGATTTTACTGTAGGTGCCGTAAATGATTGTGTAACCAATCTTACCGGCGGAGCGACATCAATTGGCTTTAATACTTCAACAGGTGTTATGACTTGGACTCCAGGTATAACTCAAGCTGGTGTTTATGAAGTGGGAATTACAGCAAATGATGGTAACGGTGGAATTGATCAGCAAATATTTACTATTACTGTAAATAACCTCAATCAAGCACCTAATATTGATCAAGCTACTATTCCAGATCAGATTGTTACGGAGCTTTCTCCGATAACTACGGTTAATGTTAATAATATTACTACTGGTAACGATACTGATGTTGATGGAGATATTTTAACTTATTCATGTGAATATGATATGGCACCAAATGGAGCAGTATCAGGACCAGATTGTACTACGTTACCAGGCTTTGCTTATAATGTTGGGACCGGTGTAATAAACTGGACACCAAGCTTATCTCAGGCTGGAACTTATGAATTTAAAATTACAGCTTCAGATGGATCAAATACAAATTCAAAATTTTTCCAAATCACTGTAAATAATTTACTGTTTACTTTGAGTGTAAATATCACCGGACTTACTTCAACTGGGGGTTCAGTAATAGTTCAAAATGACGATAATGGAGATAGTTTTCCAACCAGCACTGATGGTGTGACGGCTTTTGCAACTCAGCTTGATATAAACGAAGCCTATACTATAAGTTTTCCAAGTCAGCCAATAAACTATATTTGTACTACTGATACACCTGTTGGAAACATGCCAGGAGCAAATCTTCAAATTGAAGTTGTGTGTCGTTATTTCTTCACAACTATTGCTGTAGGAAATAAAATTTTCTGTGCTACAGACGTTGCTTCAAATGGATTTTGTTGGGGTGATGAAGCGGGTAATCATGTATTTATTTTAGCTGATGGTATTAGTGGTGGAGCGTTTGCTAATTATATCAAACCTTCAGATAATCAATTACCTGGGACAGATTGGGCCGGTTTTAATATTCCAGCAAGTCCGGTTAATTCTAATATAAGTGCAATAGATATCTATAACTCACTTTTAAATGTGGGGGAAGGTAGTTCATATCAAATTGGAGATAGTGTTAATGCAGATAGATATAATTTTACGTATTCTGCTGGGGCGGGAGCTTCTCTTCTAAATATTGAAGAACTAGGTATGAATAACATGCAAGGTTGTATGCTACATACTAGTGGATTGATCTTCTGCTGGGGGAATGATTTAAATGATTATGACTATTTTTATAGCGGAGATTCAACTGATCCCATGTGTGAGACATATATACAGTATCCAGGAATGAATATAGGTTGTATGTCTAATGAATGGATAACTCGTCCACCAGGGGTAATAGGTTTTACATCACTTGCTGTTCCAGCGGGTCTTCAAGATGCAGCTTGTGCAGTAGCCGATACTAATGAAGCATACTGTTGGGGGAATGGTTCAAGTATTATGGGAGATGGCTCATCCACTCCAAATCCAGATCTTGGATTAGTTGATGGAGTACAAGGTTATACTATAGTTAGAGCTGGATTTAATCATGTGTGTGGAGTACATACTGATGGAACAGTCTCTTGTTGGGGAGATAGTGGGTTTGGAAAAACTGGTGGAGCACCAGATCCAACAAAACCATATCCGATACCAGGATTAGCAAATATTTCAAATGTATCTCTAGGAGTTGATCACTCATGTGGGATAGATTTTGCTGGAGATGTTTATTGCTGGGGGAAAAATACTTCCGGTCAATTAGGACAATCATTTTCTCCACAGTACACAACACCAGCGCTTTTAGAAAAGGATTTTTTACCAGCTGGAACAAATTTAGTTGATGTAAAAGTTGGAAATAATACAACTTGTGTTCTTGATTCGAAAGGACAAATGTGGTGCTTTGGGATTCTAGCTTCAGGAAACTCATATATTCCTCAAAAGGTAGACCAATCCCTTCCATAGGTGCCAGCAGACTTTAGTATCAGAAACGCGTTATAAATTTATATATAAAAAAGCCCAGAATTTCTGGGCTTTTTATTTTCTTCAATCAATTTCACAGTTTAGAGTTTTTATAATTTTTTTTAATTTGCATAAAGCCTATTGGAGGTTTTATGAATGAACTAAATAATATTGCGAATCGAATTTTTATAATCAGAGGACAAAAGGTGATGCTAGATCGGGATCTAGCTGAGCTTTATGAGGTTAAGGTAATGGCTTTGAATCAAGCCGTTAAAAGAAATGCTAATAGGTTTCCTGCTGACTTTTGCTTCCAACTAAATTCCAGTGAGTTAGCAGATATCAAATCACAGTTTGTGATTTGTAATACCTTAAGTGATCGAAAAGGGATGATGCCTTATGTTTTTACTGAACAAGGAGCTTATGCACTTTCCTTTGTTTTAAGATCTTCTAGAGCTATTGAAATGGGAATTTTTATCGCTAGGGCCTTCACTCATTTAAGAAGATTTGTTCTTAAGAACGAGAATTTGATGATGGAACTCAAGAATAATGATTCATTATCAAAAACATTTTCAAATTTTGAAAAGCGAATAGAGCAAGACCTGATGGTGCTTTATAAGAATGTTTCCAATTATGAAAAGCGCTTTAAAGAAATTAATCAGAGGCTAAAAGAGTTAGAGAGCAAAAAAGGCAAGTAATTCTAGGTAAAAATATCCATAAAACTAAGTTACTGAAATCTAAGGTAAAATATATCTATGATGCGTATCATTCTTTTATTATCCTTAATGGGCCTATTAGTGTCTGCTAATAAGTACGACGAGAAACTTCGTCGTAGAACTAAGTTCGAACATACTGTAGAAGATCTCCATGATATATTCTCAATTCTAAATGTAGATTATGGATTAGAGAAAAGAGTAGCGATTCAAAATCCTTGGCTTTTAAAAAGCATTGTTTATCATAACTTTCATATTACTGAATTTCGTCATATGGACAGAGGTATTGAAATAAAATTAGCTCTTCCTGAAGATTATCCCCAGTTTAATCCAGATAAAGTTATTACAATGGATAGTTTCGATGACTATGTAATTAAAAGAATGCGAATTACTGAAAATGATTTAAAAGGTCAGCGTAAAAAACCTAAACAAGAAACTGTGGTTATTAACTATAATGACAAACCAAAAATTTCACCTGTTATTCCTAGTGTTGCAATAGATCCAACAAGTAAAAATGAAGATATGATGAGTGTTGAGCAACCCAATCTTGAAAGTGAAATTGAAGAAGAAAAATTATTTGAAGATGAAGAAGAATTAAGACTAAATGATCAGGTTATTTTCTACTGTGTTCAAACACCAACAAGCTTGGAAGAACTGTTAGAAGTTGAATTTAAAATTGATCCCAAAATGGAATTTTATAATCTCTACCTTGCTCGTGTAAAAGGGATTAATGATCATATTTTAGATTTTTCTCAAATAAGTGAAAAGACTTTGGTAAAAGTAATGCTTCCTTTAGGGAAAACATATAATTCAAAACTTCAAACCAATAAATTTTTTATTGATAAAGTCACTGATAAAGAAACAACACTCAAGGAATTTATCAAAGAAAAATTAGGGGAGCAGATTTATTTTATTGATAATGATACAAAGTATATAGATGATATTAAAAAATTAAATCCGGAAATAAAATTTTGGTCAGTTATTGGTCCAGGGGTAAAAATTAAACTTTATATTCCAATGGCCGTAGCAAACTCCTGTTCAGATCCACAAGCTAAAGCAGAAAAAGAACTTAAAGAATTTAAAGAAATTGTAAAAAAAGAAAAAAGAGAAATCACAAGAATGAAATGGACGGGGTTTGCCATGAGTTCAACAGGTTCATTTGTTGAAGTAAAAGATGGAGTAACTTTAAGATCATCTCAAAATTCTCCCATTACTCTTGGAACTTCATTTAACTATATCCAATCCCCTGAAGAGAGATTTTCAGCTTCACTTTATATGTCAAAGTTAACTGCAATGAGTAGTGATGAGCAGCAAGTATATGTTCCCTCCGAATTTGGAGTTACTGCTTATTATGAAAAACCTAAAGCTTTTACAAAAATGGGATATTATTATGGATACGACTATGAAGCCTTTTCAACTTTTAATACAGATGAATTAATAAATGGGGCAGATATTGAAGTTAGAGAGCAGGGAATTCATTATTTAACTGGAGGACTTTCATTTAATTTTGAAGCTTTTAAGAGACCCGTTTTTGCTAGGACTAGTTTTTCATATTCTATGCTTTCAACATCATCAGCTGGTACTAGTTTTACAGGATTTAAAACAATGTTTTTTCTAGGAACTGCTTTAAATGAACAATGGGGGATTAATGTCTTATGGAAAAGACACCAACTAGCTGGAGCAACATCTCTCGTTATTTCTAGACTTGGAGTAGGGGTAAGTCTTTCATTTTAAAGAATTTTTATAATTATTCCTAAAAATACACTGACACTCAGAATTTTAAATAATCCAGATTTCAATTTAAACTGCATGAATAAAGCAATAAGACATATTCCAAGAGAATACCAATCAATTGATCCTAGAATAGGTAAATTAAAATCAAATAAAATATTTTTTATCTTAACTGTCTGAGTGAAAATGGCGTTTAAAACAAACCAGAGTGAAAGATTAAAAATAACACCAACGATACTTGCTGTTATAGCACTTAATGCGTCAGAAAATATTTTTTGTCCTCTGATAAATTCCACATAAGGAGCAAAGGTAAAGATAAAAAGAAAGCATGGAGTAAACGTCATCCACGTTGTTAATACAGAGCCGATAAAGGCGCTCACAAGAGGATTTAAAGCATCTGGAAACCTGTAGGCACCCATAAATCCTACATACTGTACGACTTGAATTAGAGGTCCTGGTGTTGTTTCAGCTAGAGCTAAACCATCAAGCATTTCTCCTGCCTGTAGCCAACCAAAGACTTCAACTCCTTGTTGGGCCACATAACTTAAGGCCGCATAAGCTCCACCGAAAGTTAAGAGAGACATTTTACTGAAAAATATATTGAGGGTATGAAATGTTGAATCTGATCCAAATAAAAGGAGGGTTAAAATAATCGGCATCAACCAAATAAAAATCCATGTCATGATTGTTTTACAAGTTTCACTTAGCCTGGGTTTTTCGTATTGATTAATTTCAACAATTTCATGATTCTTAAAAAATTTGCCATAAATAATTCCTGCTATTCCTGAAGAGATAACAACTAGAGGAAAGGGTAGATTAAGGAAGAATAGTGAGACAAAGGCGAAAAATGCTAAGATCCAATAAAAAGTAGATTTTAAGGATTTTTTTGAAATTCTATAAAGTGCAGAAAGTACAATTGCAATAATGGCGGGTTTAATTCCGTAAAATAATCCTTGAACAATTGAGACATCATTAAAAAGTACATAAATATATGACAAGCATAAAATAGATAAAAAGCCTGGAAGAATAAATAATCCACCTGCAATTAATCCACCTTTCCACTTACTCATCAGCCAACCCATATAGGTTGCAAGTTGCTGAGCTTCGGGTCCTGGAAGAAGCATACAAAAGTTTAGTGCGTGCAAGAATCTTTCTTCAGTGATAAGTTTTTTTTCTTCAACGACAAGTTTATGTATAACTGCAATTTGTCCTGCTGGTCCACCAAAACTATGAGCTGCAACATAACCCCATATTTTAAACAATTCTTTAGTACTTATATTATTCATGATTGAATTTTATAGCAGAGAATTTAAAAAGTCATGTTATCATCAAAGGGTTATAGAATTTACATTAGATTGGTTACATTTACCTGAAAAGCAAAAGATTATAATGATGAAAAAAGAATTAATTAGATGTCCTTGGTGTGTGAAAGACACTGATATGATGAACTACCATGATAAAGAATGGGGAGTTCCTTTAAAAGATGATCAAAAGTTGTTTGAATTTTTAATTCTAGAAGGGGCTCAAGCAGGGCTTAGTTGGCAAACGATTTTAAAAAGAAGAGAAGGCTATAGAAAAGCTTTTGCTAATTTTGATATAAAAAAAGTTTCAAAATTTTCTGAGGCAAAAATTCAAAAGCTTCTACTAGATCCAGGTATTATTAGAAATAAATTAAAAATCAGAGCGGCCGTTCATAATGCAAAATTATTTTTAGAAATTCAAAAAGAGTTTGGTAGTTTTTATAAATACAGTATGCAATTTGTAGGAGGAAAACCTCTTATCAATAAAAGAAAAAAAATGACAGATGTTCCTGCCACGACAAAAGAATCAGATGCTTTTAGTAAAGACCTCAAGAAAAGAGGGTTTAAGTTTATTGGCTCAACTATCATTTATGCTCACATGCAAGCCTGTTGAATGGTTAATGATCATTTAGTGAGTTGTTTTAGATATAATAAATACAATTAAATTAATATAAAAAAAATATTTCTATTTTTTCTGCACTAAAAAAAGCCCATCTCTAATTGGTAGCATAACTTTGAATAGGTCATTTCTATTTTTAATATATTCATTTATCTGTTGAATTGCGCGAGTCGAATCATCTGGTTCAATACTTAAAACTTTTCCACTCCATAAAACATTATCAATAGCGATCATTCCACCTGGATTTAATTTATCCAAACAAGCTTTAAAATAGTTAAGATAATTTCCTTTATCTGCATCTATAAAAACAAAATCAAATTTTTGTGGGAGTTTAGATATGCTTTCAAGAGCAGGGCCAATGAGGGATTTAATCTTATGATCTACGTTACCTTTTTTCCAATATTTTTTTGCAATATCTACTACTTTTGAATCTATATCCAAAGTTGTAACTCTACTATTTTCAGAAATAGAACTGGCCATACAGAGAGTTGCATACCCAGTATAGGTACCTATCTCAAGAACCTCACGAGCATTAATTAATCTAACCAAAAAACCCAAAAAAGAACCTTCTAATTTACCCGTTAGCATCATTGAATATTCAACATTTTCTTTAGTATAATGAGCAAGCTCGTTACATACCGTATTAGCTTCAGAAGTCATTTTTAGTGCATAGTTTTCAATTTTTTGATCGATAAAGTTCATATAAGCTCCTAATTTAACTAAGATTATTAGTTGGCAATAGACTTGTAAAGTCTGTAGGCGATAAAAGAATATGTATTATTTTCATGATTAATTGAATAAGTGTTCAAATATTATATAGATAAACATGCGAAATTTAATCTATCTACTTTTAATACTATCAACTCTAGCTTTTTCTGGAGATTGTTCCCTAAAAAATAATATGATGCCTAAGTGTTACCATAAACGCTCTAAAGCTGAGTTAAATATTTCTCTTCTCTACTACGGTGATTATTGGAAGCTTGTAGATCTTGAAAGAATAGAACCTTTATTGAAAGAACGCTTTTTAAGGGCCACTGGAAATAGAATTAAGTTAAATGTTTTAGTTAAAAAAGTATTAAGCTTTAAACAAAAAGCCCCAGCTAATTATAAGTATAATAACATTACGGACAAAGATAGACTTCAGAGAATCTGGTATTACGATAATGTTGGTGCAGGTGTAATGAAAGAAGTTTATGAAGAGTACAAGAAAGTAGAATCTGCTGAAATTTTAGATAAGTTAGATGCCATACTTGCTATTACGGGAGCACAGTTTGATGGACTAGGCTTTGCTAGTGGAAGGGTATCAGTGACTGAGCAACCTAGAGAGATTGCATGGGGGCTTGAAGATGGTGGGCATGTTGAATATGTCACTGACTATAAAATTGTTGATGAATTGATACATGAGCTTGGACACAATATGTTTTTAGGGCATACTTCAACTCAATGTCAGAAGCCAGGTATGACTTTTCAAGAAAAAGAGATTTGTTGTGAAGAATCTCCTAGTAAAAATGATGTATTAAGCTATTGCCGAAATAGAAACAATGTTGATATTGATTTTATGCATGGTTTTGAAATCTGTAACCAAGATATGATCCAAAATAAAGTCATTCCAGCTATGCTCAAAGGTGGGCAGTGGAATATTTCAAACAGAACGAGTTGCCGTTAGGTTTCATATTGTTTAATAAATAGCAGCTTTTCCAAAATCAACCTTAATGCTTCATTGATAGGATATAGCTTGCGACCTAATGTTGGATCAAGAGCTATAATTTGAGTAGAAAAATGTCCAATTACTGGAGAAGTATTAATATCTATATTATCTAGGATTTCTTTTTTATCTTCTTTTATTAATTTACAAATAACCCATTCTTTTGTTCCAAGCTTATTGATTCTGGCAGAAGCACCAAAATTTCTGCAAATACTGGGACGATTGGCATAGGCTCTACATTGTCCAAGGTTACCTTCGGGGTTATTTTTTTCATAGAAAATACAATGTAATTGAGGGCTTGAAAGTCTTTCAAATACTTCTTCTGCTTTATTATTATCAATAAGCTCTATACCAAGAGGTAGCATTTCTAGAAGGGAAGCGGAGATGTCTGGATTCAGACAACATTTACCACAGCCATTAAGGCAAGTAAGTCCAGATTCCTTTTGAAATTGATTGAAGGCATTTCCCGATTTTTGATAAATTTCTTTTACTTGATCTGCTAGCTCACGATATTTTTGCATATAGCAAAATAATATTTTGAGATTATTTAAAAATCAATAATTTTTTTAAAAGATTATTTTATAGAGCGTATCATAAGCACTTTTGACTATTGAGCTATCGCCAGAGGATTCTTGAGGAAGAGAGCTTACAATTTCTTCTAAGTTTAAATTCCCCATAATTGATGCCTTAAATTTATCATAAAACGCTTGCTCTTTTTCGTGAAAGTCTTTATCGCTTTTAAAGATCATATTAGCAAAGTGGAGAAGAGTCGCTCGGTCTACTTTATCTGTGATTAAAGGAATGATTTCTTCTATTTTGGTATTTTTATCCATATCTGTTTTAATGATTGCTAACTGTTCAGGACTAAAGGGTACTTTGTTAAAGAAGTTTTTGAGCCAGTTTTCTTCTTCAGGTGTTATAACTCCGTCTAGCTTAACTAGAGGAAGTGTGGCCCTCCACATATTAAATTTACTCTCATTTGGTGCTTTCATATTACCTCTTGTTGCTTATTTTCTATTCCTAAATTATCAAGAACAGTTGTGACGGTTTCTAGAATTTTACATATTTCAATTATATCATTAAATTTAATTTTCCTAAATATTTGAGGTTCGAAATAATTTTTAGTAGTTGGAATTGCCATATATAATTTATTTTTTCTAAAGCTTAGTGAGATATCATGCTTTGATAAACGGTTATATTTCAAAATCCTTTCCATTATTACAGGAGTTAAAAGTTTTCTGGCCTCAATTTGACTTGTACCATAGATAGCAAAGGTTTTTTCGAATTCCGGGTTTTCAAGTTTTATCAGTTTATCACGAGCAATATTATGAGATTGAAAAAATTGTCCTAATACTTTACCCAAGATTTTTTCACTCAAATCCGGAACAATTAATGTATTATGTTATGATTTACAACGTAGACTAGAAGAAATGACTATTCCTGTAGCACTTGGGCTGGGTCTTCTATTCTTGCCCGACCCAGTAATTAGCTTTGTGTGTAATTCACTAAATTCAAAAGGGATATTATTGTATTTTGATTTAATAAGATCTTCTCCATTATATCTATTATGATCGGAAGTAAAAATTTTACTGGCTTTGTAGTCAACTGAAGAGATATATCCACTAGGTATGAAATGAGAATCAGGTAAAATAATTTTTAAGATTTCATCAATTATTTGAGTCTTGTATTTTTTTCTAAATGCTCTAAATTTTAAATAACCTTTTATAGCAAGGGGGATAAATAAGATAAAAGAACCTCCAACATAAATTTGAAGATTTGCTGATTTTGGTATTTGCACTAATGCTGTAAAAGCAAAAGGGATAATTAAGATCGTACAAATAATGAGATTATTTTTTATAGAAATTCGTTCTTCATCCATAAAATTAAGTCTCTTTTTTAAACGAGTATTAAATAAAATCTTAATTTCTTTTTTAGAATAATTTAATGGCATTAGAACATACTTTTTATATTAACATTTTTTCGCTCTTCTTCAGAGATTTCAAAAACATTTTTCTTTGTTTGCCCCATCATTGAAGCAACAATACTTGAAGGAAACATTTCAAGAGCATTATTAAAATCTGTAACAGCGGCATTAAAATATCTACGTGAAGCTGCTATATTTTCTTCCACGTCTTTTAAAGCGTTTTGTAATTGAATGAAATTTTGGTTTGATTTTAACTCAGGATAGTTTTCAACTTGAACCATGAGGCCACTTAAAGCCTTAGATATTTTATTATTGGCTTCAACTACATCGTTTGATTTATTTGCTTCCATAGCAGTAGATCGAAGTTTTACAATATCTTCTAAAACTTGTTTTTCATGTTGCATATACTGTTTAGTAGCTTCAACTATGTTAGGGATAAGATCATATCTTTGTTTAAGATAGGTATCCATTCCACCCATTGCATTACTTACTTCATTTTTCTTACTTACAATGCCATTATAGATAAACATAAATACGATGGCTGAGACAACGATTGCGCCAATTAAAATTCCCATTATTTCTCCTTAATAGGTAACTTATCGGAATAATTAGAAGGTTCTGAAATAAAGTGAGATAGTTAACTCTAGTTGTCGGTTAATAACTAGTTGAGTGGTTTAACTTTGGTACCAAGTACTTCAATACCTTCAACGGCCATTTTCCACATTTGAGCATTTGCGTTTGTTATTTCCAATTTACTTAATTTAGTAGCATGAATATCTTGATTTCTAGTTACAAGAATCTTTCCTGTTTTATTTTCAACCTCTACAGTTCCTTCACATACGCAAAGATAGGATTCATCATCAGATTCTTGTATTCCAAATTTAGTTCCTCTAACACCCATCACCGTGCTTTTGGTGTGTATTTTAAATTCCTGATTATTTTTCTTAATAACATGAGAGTAGAGAAAGCCTTTGATAAGATTTATCTCTGATGTCCTTTTAGAGAATCTAACAATTTCTAAAATACCGTCTTTAACCATAAATTTAGAGCCATTCTTGTACTTAACAATAAAAAAGCTTTTTGGACCAATAGCTTTCAATACTTGTCCTTTTCTTAAAAGTGCTCCTTTTTGAGCAGCTTGACCATCAAGAAGAACATTTCCTTTAATTTTTTCAATTGATGCTTCAAAACTAAATGAGGATAAAGAAATTAAAGAGATAATTATAATAAGTATTTTCATAAAAAAGATATTATCGATTAAATACTTTACTGGCAAGTTTTATAGATTGAAAAACAATTGAAAAGATTTTCTTAGGACTGAGAATGAGCTTTTATTCAGTAATTTATTATCTTGCCAAAGTTTTAAATTTTCTCTTCTTTTCAGCTTTCCTGAACTTGTTTTTTTAAGAGTTCCGGGTTTAAAAAGTTCAATGCTATTTATTGGCAAAAACTCTCTTGCGATTACTTGATTAATTTCTTTTTTTATTTTATCTATTTCTTTTTCTAGGTATTTTACATTTGCAGCTTCAGCTAAGACAACAACTTCTTCGGTATTAGAATTTGGATTATAAAGAGAAGTAACAATCGCTCTCCCTTTTCTAATACCATCAATTTGATAGAGTTTTTCTTCGAAGATAGTAGGGTAATAATTCCTGCCTCTGATTATCATGGTATCTTTAATTCTTCCACAAATGAAAAGCTGATTATTATGAATAAATCCTTCATCACCAGTATCAAGCCAATTATCAATAAAGAGTGAAGCTGTCTTTTCTAAATCTTTATAATAACCTTTTGTCACGCAGGGGCCAGATATTAGAACTTTACCAACTTGATTATCAGATAATTCATTTTCATTATGATCAATTATTTTTATATTAAAGGTGTCAAGAGTTTCACCCACGCTACAAATTTGAAGTCCATTAGAATCAAGTGTAATCACTCCATTTTCATAATCAATTTTATTAACTTTAATAAAATTCATACCTTTAGCTTTCTTGGTAAATGTAACGGCTAAAGTTGTTTCGGCCATACCATAAACAGGCAGAACGCAGTGGGAGTCGAGTTTAGCTGTTATCATATGGTCCATAAATTTATCAGTTGTTTCCTTGTAGACCATTTCAGCGCCACAAAGCATGGCCTTAACATGAGATAGATCAAGTTTTTCTAGTATCTCTTTAGAAACTCTTTTTTGAATTAAACCATAAGCAAAATTTGGTGCGGTAGTGCATGTTATTTTATGATCATGCATTGCCTGTAACCATAGATGTGGCCTTCCAATAAATTCTTCCGGCCTAATTAAAACGATATCTGTACCATTAAAAATAGACATCAATAAACATCCTACCAGTCCCATATCATGGTAAAGTGGAAGCCAGCAAGCAACAGATATGTTTTCATTTTCAGTAGGTAGTGCATCACGAATAAGTTTTGCGTTGATTATCGCATTTTCTTGGCTAATGATTACAGCCTTAGGCATTCCAGTTGTTCCTGAACTAAATTGTAAAAAACAAGTATCATCTTTGTTTAATAGCTCAATATCTAGATCAATCGATAGATTTGAATTGTTTATACTTTCTATGATTAAAATTTTAATTTCTGTTTTTTTTCTTAAACTACGACAGAAAGATGAAATTTTATAATTAGTAATAAGATATTCGCTTTCTACCGCATTGATCATGGTAGAAGATTTTTCAGTCCAGTTATCTAAGTCGTCTAAGCTACTGGGAGGGTAAAGTGAGACAGGTATAGCTTGAATAAGTTGTGCTCCAAAAAAAGCTGCTAGAAATTCCTCACATGTAGGAAGCATTAAACAGACTACATCGCCCTTTTTTATACCTAGCATTTTAAAATAGGCTGCATATTTTTTTATATCATTCCAAAGTGTAGGATAGCGATACTCTCTATATTCTCTTTTTGAATTCATGAAACGAATACAAGATTTATCCTCTTGAGTACGCTCAAGAATATAATGTATGAAATGATTATTCATCATATGATTTTTTCCCCACTTATTTATACCCTAAATAGGTGAAATTATATATATCCCCTGAATTTTTTACAGAAAGCGAAAACTAAAAGTGTCTAAAGTTTAGACAGTAAGAATAGGGTTTGATCTAAAGAAAACACTTATTTAAGTCGATCAGGTACTAAATAAAATTGGGGAAATAATGAAGAATGCAGAAATATTAGATATTTTTAGATCTTTAGTTGTAAAAAGCTACTTAAATGATGACCCTTCACTTTCTAAAGACCGCTTAAAAGAAATTGAAATTGAGATAAATGATAGAGTAAAACTTGATACACCCTTAAGTGAAGTCGGATTAGATTCTATGAAAATGACCTGGATAATTGTCAAATTTGAAGAAATTTTAGATATAGATGCATCAGGAGTTTCATTTTTTGAACTCTTTGATGTGAATGATTTAGCTAATGAAATTATAGAAATTGTAAAAGAGAAGAGTTAAAAATGCTTAATTTTGATCTATCTAAGGAGAGTCTTGAGTGGAGAGACCTTGTTAGAAAATTCGTCAAAGATCACGTTCTTAATCGCAAGGATTTAGATAAGCATGGGCATTTCCCAATGGATCTTTACCAGTCTGCTTTTGAAAAAGGAATTATTACTTCAATGATTCCTATTTCTTATGGAGGCAAGGGCAAAACTCTGATCGAAAATATATTAGCAGCAGAAGAATGTGCCTATGGAGATTTAGGTTTTACTACTTCGGCTTTTTTAATGAGACTATCTCTTGCTCCACTTTTACAATTTGGAACAGAAGAACAAAAACTAAAGTGGATTAAGCCAATTACCAAAAATTTAAATTTTACTTCTTTTTGTTTCACTGAGCCTGAGGGAAGTACAAATTTAGGATCTAGGCCCGCAAGTACAACCGCTCGTAAAGTCGATGGGGGTTATATAATTAATGGAGTTAAGTGGACTATATCAAATGCTTCAGTTGCATCACTATATACTGTATTTGCTCGTTTTGAAGATGAAGATAAGGCCATGAGCTGCTTTTTAATTCCAAGAAATCTTGATGGAATTGAAGTATCAAAACCCTACAACAAGATGGGACAAAGAGCTGCTGATACTGCCGAAGTAACTTTTAACAATGTATTTATTCCCTATGAAAATATGATTGGAAAACCCGGGCAAGGCTCACAGATAGCTCTTAGTGCATTAAAGCAAAGTAGAGTTGGGGTTGGAGCTATGGCTTTGGGAGTATGTCAGAGAGCTAGAGATTTAGCTCGAGCTCACTGTCATATAAGAAAAAATGGAGAAGGAAATCCCATTATTTACGAACAAGATATAAAATTTAGATTTGCTGAAATCGAAGCAAAGATAGAAATGCTAAGAGCATTTGTGTTTAGAGCAGCTTGGGAATTAGAACATGGTAAACAGGGAATAAAGTTTTCAAGCTCTGTAAAACTTATGGCCGGAAAAATTGCCTGCGAAATTACTAATGAATGCTTAGATCTTCATGGAGGAAAAGGATATCTTGAGGAAGCTTTAATAGAGAAGCTTGTTAGAGATGCAAAATTACTTCAAATTTATGAAGGTACTGAAGCAGTTCAAAAATTATTAATAGCAGATACAGCAATTAGACTTAAAAATGGGAGAGAGTGATGAGGTTTTCACTTTTTTATGAAATGCAAATTTCTGATCCCACCCGAGAAACTGAAGCAAAATTATTTCATGACTGCTTAGAGCAAGCTGTTTTAGCTGATCAAGTAGGTTTCGATGGTATTTGGGCAGTAGAACATCATGGGCTTTTTGAATATGCTCATAGTTCAGCTCCTGAAATATTTTTGTCATTTGTGGCGGCTAAAACAAAAAATATTAATATATGTCATGGCTCAACTTTACTTCCTAAAAATTTTAATCACCCAATAAGAATAGCAGAAAGATTAGCTACACTTGATATATTAAGTGGAGGAAGAGTGTATTGGGGAGCAGCTAAATCAGGAACAAGTGTTGAGCAAGGAGCTTTTGATATTGATCGAAATGATTTACATGCTCAGTGGTTAGAAGCATTAGAGATGATTCCAAAAATGTGGCAGGATGGACCTTTTTCCTTTAAAGGAAAATATTATGATATTCCTCCTACACATATAGTTCCAAAGCCTCTAAAACATCCACCAGTTTTTGCAGCCTGCAGCCGACCTGAGTTAGCAGTTGAAGCTGGAGAACTTGGATTAGGAGCACTAAATTTTGCAATTTATAAAGACGAACAATTAAAAGAAAAAATACAAAATTATAGGGCCGCAATAGGTCGGGCCAAACCAATTACAGGAATTATTACCAATCAATTTTGCTGCAATCCCGCCACTTTAATATTAAAAGATGATAAAAAAGCTTTACGCTATGGTTTAACTGGCTCAAAGTTTTTTACACGTTCTATGGCAAATTACTATTGGACTGATAAAAGACATATAGGAAAAGTGAGAGCTCCCAGAGAATTAGTAAGTGATAAAGAAGTTGAACTTTTTAAAAAACATAGAAACATACCTGGAACTCAGTTATCGGCAATATTTGGTGATCCAGTCTCTGCTCGAGAAACAATTCAAAGATTTGTTGATGTAGGAGTAGATGAATTAATATTTGTTATTCAAGCAGGATTGATTCCTCACGATATTATTATGGAATCTATTAAAACAATTGGAGAAGAGGTGATACCTCATTTTAAATAATAGGTATGAATAAAAAATCTTCACTCTTCATTACTTCTACAAAACCTTCAATATTTAAATTAAAAATTTATGCAGTCATTTTCTTTTTTATAAATGGTATTGTTAAACAATATTTAAAAAGTTTTTTTTATAAAATTGAAATTGAAGGTAAAGAACATTTACAAGGAGGAGCAAAACTACTCCTAATGAATCACAGTTGCCCTCTTGATCCACTTTTGATTACATTTTTTGGAGGAAGACCGACACAGTTTCTAATTACAGAAGCATTCATGCAAGGAAGGTTTTCTGCTAAAATTGCTTCCATGCTTGGACAAATAGCCAAAAGGAAATTAGATTTTGACACTTCCTCTATCAGATTAATGAAAAAATGGTGTGAGCAAGGAGCACTGGTGGCAACTTTTCCTGAGGGACAATTTTCTTGGGATGGTAAACCAAGTCCTCTAATGCCTGGGATTGATCAATTAGTACAATATTTAGACGTTCCTGTTGTTACAGCTCATCTATCAAATGGTGAAAAAGTAAAACCAGCATGGGCCAAAAATTATCGCAAAACTTCAATAAAAATAACAATCAACCCTCAAAAAAAATTTGAAAAGGGTGAAAACATAGCCCAATATATAGAAGATAAAATCTTTTTCAAATCCAAGGCAAAGATTCAATTTGAAAGTGTAGGTAATAATTTAAGTTCTGGATTAAAAAAAATATTAAGATATTGTCCGAGTTGTCATTCAGATGGAATGCTTTTAGAAATTGAAGATAATCTTGAGTGTAGTCAGTGTTTAAAAAGTTGGACCATAACTGCAGATAATAAAGTTTTAGGAGAAAAATTCAAAGAAGTTTCCGATCTCTTTAACAATTTATATGAAATATTAGATAAATTATGGACAGCTTCTTATACGTTTAAGTCTGTTTCAGAAGTTGAAATTATTAATATTTCTAAGGGAGCTTGGAAATCTCTTGATAAAGGACAAATGGAGTTAAAAGATCATAAATTAATTATAGGATCATTTACTCTAAGCTTAAAGGAAATCCAATCTCATACTCTCGATTGGGGAGATTTAATCATACTTAAGACAAGATTAGAAAGATTTGCAATAAAACTACCCTCTGATAGTAGGGCAATTGTTTCATACCTTCTAGATAAGGAAATTAAATGTTAGTGTTTAGAGAATTATCAAAAGATGAGGAATATAAATTCTACATAAAAAGTTTTTATGAGAGCATTGGTGATATCTCAAATAATACAAAGCAAATCACAATAGAATATCTAAAAGATTCTTATGTTGTTGGAGTATTTGAGGAAAACAATATAATGGTTGCAGGTTATACTTTGGGTTTAAATGAACCTTTTCGACTCTTAGAATTTGTTCCTGAAAACGCAAAAATGACATTGCCATCGATGTTTAAATGGGATCAATGCTGTGAAATTGTATGTGTCTGGAAAAATAGAGATCATGTTTCTAAACTTTTTACAGGCAGATATTTCTGGCCTCATATTTTTAATGCTTTTCTATTATCTGGTAGTAAGTACTTATTAGGACATAATCAAAGTAAAAAATTAGATAAGTATTACCGTCTATTTGGCCCAAAATCTCTTTATTTAGGTGATTCAACTTATGGTTTACCATCACATCTTTTTATATATGGAAGAACTAAAATTAAGTTTATATTGGGGTATTCACTTTCGATTCATTCTATTATTCAATTTATAAAAAAGAAGTAATTATATTTTCTTAAAAAATACATCTCCAGTAGGAGAGAGTGAAACATTGTGATTATATTGATTAATCTCTGGACCAATAATTTCAAAATGATAATTTTTTAATATAAAGCTAATTATTTTCTTCATTTGCAGAGTTGACAGAGCAGCGCCAATACATTTTCTTGGACCAAGTCCAAAAGGAAAATAGATAAAATCTTTATCAAATTTTTTATCTTTAAATCTTTCTGGATCAAAAGTATTAGGTCGATTCCAGTATTTTTCTGATCTGTGCATAATATAAGGTGAAAATGCTATCATATCACCTTTACTTATTTTAAATTCACCGAGTTGATCATTTTCTTTTGCAATTCTTGGAAAAAGGGGAATAGTAGGAAAAAGTCTTAAACTTTCTTTTATAACTAAGTCGAGATATTCTAAATTTTCAATTTTCTCTCTGTCTGTTTCATCTTCAATAGAAGCAATTTCATCCCGAAGTTTTTTTAGACAATCAGGGTTATCTCGTAAAAGTAAAAAAGTAAAATTTATTGAATTTGCAGTAGTGTCATGTCCCGCTATGAAAAATGTTAAAATATGATCACAAATTGTTTCTTCAGAAAATTTATTTTCAACCATTCTTTTGATCATATTAGGC
>CAYGTU010000019.1:0-25104 GCA_964352945.1 uncultured Bacteriovoracaceae bacterium | reverse complement strand
ACTATTACTTCGCTTTTCAAAATCTGGCTTATTAATGAGAGGGGTTGCTTTTGTTAATAACTTTATTTTTGTTAAGAATTTAGGATTACCTGTTCACCAAGCTTACTACATTGTCCTAGCTATCGATTTTATAATTGGATTTTTTCTTAATTATAAATATGTATTTGAGAGTAACTCAAATACAGGAAAATCATTTTTACTTTTTCTCAGTTTTGGCCTAGCATTCAGACTTATTGATTCTCAAATATATTTTTATCTCTATAAAATTCTACACAATATAATGCTTTCTCAAATAATAGTAACCGCAATCATGTTAGTTATAAAGTTTTTTACTTATGATAAAATTTTTAAGAAAGAGTCTGGGGTAGATAAATAATTCTTATAATTTAAGCTCTTTAATATCTTCTTTAAAATTAATTTTTATAACTTCAAAATTTCTTTTAGTAACTAAACCAAGAGTTCGATTCGGGTAATCAATTGATATTTCTTTATTATTTATAAGAACAAATTTTAATCTTTTACCTGTATCTTGATTGATAATAAAAACTTCATCTCCAAACCGCTTATATTTTATCCCATTAATCTCAACATAGTTACTAATGTCTAAGTTTGAATCCCATTTCGAATTATACTTACGATAAATTTCCATCACAAAGTTAGAACGCAGATTGAGTATTTCATATTCATCTCTATTTTCTGCTTTTTCAATTTGATTCTGAAAAATGAAAATATTTTTTATATGCTCCAAAGATTTATAAAAATTAAAATATCCAAAGCCTCCAACTCCATAAATAAGAAATAAAGGCATCCATCCAAGATATATCTTCCATTTTTTTATATTATTTTTTTTATAATAATCTAGCATTTCCATACATAGACAAGAAAGAAGAAGCATCCACAAAAACCAACTATACCTTCCAGATTGAGTGTGTGTTCTAGAATGTTGAAGCATAATCATATACCATGAGAGAGCTGCTGGAGTTATAAAATAGAAGACTTTATAATTAAAACTCGAATTGTTTTTAATAGCTAACTTTCTAGTTATTAGTGAGACTATTATAAAGAGTGAAATTGGTAGTATAAAAAAGCGATCAATTTTTTCTGAAACATAACTAGGGTATTTAAAATCAATATGTGAACTTTTTTTCTGATGAATTCCTTTGTTCGCTAAGCGATATACTAATCGACTCTTCATATTCTCAATTGCTTTTTCCACTCCACCATTATGTTTTACTACTTGAAAAAATAATAAACTAAGTGAGAAAATAAGCACCAGACCAAACATTACTATTTCTTTCGGTAGAAATTTTCTTTTCTTAAAATAATACAGCCCATAAATAAAAATTGAAGTCGACATAATAAACATATAGTAATTAAGAGTAATTATAAAATAAGATATTAGTGCTAAAATAAAATACTTTTTTGAACTTGTTTTTATATGTCTTACAACATTTAAAATTGTTAAGTTAAAAAATAAAAAATTTATTGAATGCTGATGAGTATTAACTGAATAGTATGTTAGAAAAGTTCCACAAATTAAAAAAAGTAAACAGCAAATTGTTATTATTGGATTTTCAAAATATTCTCTTACCCATAAGTACATTGCTATAATTCCCATGATCATTAAAAACAACATAAACAAACTTACTGGAAGTGGTGATTGAAATCCTAACCTAATAAAGACTTCACTCACAAATTTAAAAATACCTGGATTTCTACCGCCATATAAAAAATGCTCCCAGGATTGATTAAATGGTTTATATGAAATTCTCTCAGCCATTTGAAAAGGACGTATAAGGTGCCTGTCATATTTTCCAAATCGAGCTTTCCAGTAATCAGGCTGAGAAATATTGGCGGGATGAGAAATTAAAACACCGAAGAGTGTTACGAATATTAATACAAAATAAAGTACTCTTTTTTCCCAATTAATAATCATTAAATCGTCCGAGAGTTATAAAAAATTAGTATAATTCATTTTATGTAATGGATTTTACTACGTAAAGAAATTAGGGTTTTCATAAGTTACAAATTGCGTTATTTCATTGCCTTTCCCCCTCTTTTTTACTATTAATCTCCTATGGAATTTAAAAGTTTAAATAATTGGCTCAATAAGGGTCTAAATCTCTATAATGATAAATTATTTATCGCTGGTCCTTGCTCAGTTGAGAGCCATGAGCAGCTTTTTCAGACCGCTAAAGAGTTAGTTAGTACTAATAGAATATCTTTATTAAGAGCTGGTGTTTGGAAACCTAGAACTAGTCCCAATAGTTTTGAAGGCCTAGGACCCGTAGCTCTTGAATGGCTTAAAGAGCTTAAACAAGAAATAAATCTTCCCCTTTGTATTGAAGTAGCAAATGCCGATCATGTGGAGCTTGCTCTAAAAAATAATATAGATGTTTTATGGTTAGGTGCGAGAACAACGGTTTCTCCTTTTGCTGTTCAAGAAATTGCTAACGCTCTTACTGGAGTTAAAATTCCAGTAATGATTAAAAATCCCATTAACACAGATCTTGATCTTTGGATTGGGGCAATTGAGCGAATTTCAAAAGCTGGCATAACTGAAATAGCTGCCATTCATAGAGGATTTCATTTAGAAAAAAAATCGACTTTTAGAAATCAACCTGTTTGGAACATACCTATTCAGTTAAAGCAGAAATTCCCGAATCTTCCTCTCATATGTGATCCAAGCCATATCTGTGGAAACAGAGATCAGCTTAAAGAAGTTTCACAAACTGCCATTGATTATAATTTTAATGGTCTGATGATTGAATCTCACTTTGATCCAAATTCTGCTTTAAGTGATTCTAAACAACAGATAACTCCAAGTACATATGGCCAATTGATTGAATCTTTAGAATTTAGAAAAGATTTTTCAGATCAAGATAAAGTTCAAAATAAATTAAAACAATATAGAGAAAAAATTGATTCCATTGATGAAGAAATTATATGTCTCTTAAGAGAGAGGCTTTTTGAAGTGGAAAAAATCGGGCAATTAAAAAAACAAGAGAATGTGAGTTACTTTCAAGTTGATCGCTATACTGAGCAAATTCAAATGCGCTCTAAACTTTCAAAAAAGAATGGTATTGACGCTGATTTTGTAGAGGCTCTTTATAAAATAATCCACGAAGAATCTCTAAAAAAGCAGTCCTAAAACTCTCTCAAGCCTCCTTTGTCACAGCGCGCATCATTGACATCGACCTACCCCAAACATAGGATTTCAGGATGATTGGAATAACTAATATTGCCTCATATATACCTGAAGGTAGAATCAATAATTATGATCGAAAAGAAGAATTTCAGATCGATGATAATTTTATAAAAAATAAAATCGGTTTTGAATCCGTTGCTCGAAAAAAAGAAGATGAAAAAACTTATTCAATGTGTATTGAGGCTTTTGATCGTTTAATAGCTAAATCTGATTTTAAAAAAGAAGAAATTGAACTAGTTGTTCTCGTCACCCAGACACCTGAATTTAATATTCCTCACACTTCGGCCATTATTCATAACAAACTTGGCTTATCTGCCAATTGCATGTGTTTTGATGTTTCTCAAGGATGTGCTGGCTATATTCACGGTCTATCAATTGCTCAATCAGTTATGGAGCAAAATGGATTTAAAAAAGGACTTCTTTTCACTTGTGATCCTTATTCTCATGTAATGAATCACAACGATAGAAATACTACCCTACTTTTCGGTGATGGTGCTGCTGTTACTCTTTTAACTGATAAACCTGTTTATGAAATTGGAAAAAATACTTTTGGAACACTTCCTGATTCAAATGAAGCTCTTACTTGCTTAGATGGCGTAGTGAATATGTACGGAAGACAAGTTTTCTCATTCGCTATTCGTGAAGTACCTAAAGATTTCAAAGCTGTGCTTAAAAAAAATAAATTAAAAAAAGAAGAAGTTGATTTTTTTATTCTTCATCAGGGATCTCTTTATATTTTAAATGCCCTTCGTGAAAAATTAGGACTGACTGAAGAGGAAGCTCCCTTTGATGCCGCTTCTTATGGAAATGTAGTTTCAAGTTCTATTCCTGTAATTCTAGAAAAACATATTGATAATGAAGAATTCAAAACAATTCTATTAAGTGGATTTGGTGTGGGACTTTCTTGGGGAAGTACTATTATTAAAAGATTATAGATAAAAAAGTGAGGGAGAGCTTTCACTCCCCCTCCTAACTACAAATAATCCCAAATTGCCAAAATTAAACTGAGCACATTCAAGATAATTGCAGTTAGCTTAAGTGTTTCCTCCTCCATGAGGACCTCCTCAAGGTCAAGTCATCCCTGACCATAAGGAATTGGAAACACGTTAAAAAAAATCATTTTTTGAAAAATCTTAAATTTATGCTAAAATTTAACCCACCCTCTTAGTTACAAAGGGCAGCTAGTTTAAGTGTTAAAGTTAAAAAGCCTCTCCTCAAGGGGCTTTTTTTATTACTGCAATATCTTTGGAAAATTAGAAATTTCTAACTGTTGAATATTATTATTAATTTTATTTTAAAGGTAAATTTAGAGTTTTATTTTTAGATATAATTCACGGTTTTCAAGATAGTCTTCAACAAGTCTTGATATACCTGCTTCAAAATTTATTTCAGGTTCCCACCCAAGCATCTTTTTTGCTTTTTCGATATTAGCCCAAGTAACTTTCATATCTGCTTTATGAAAAGGAAGATTATTAATTTTGGCTTTTTTCCCCATTTTTTCTTCCATCATAGAAATCATTGTATTAATTGAAATAGGATTATTGCCACCACCCAGATTAAAAATCTCATAACCCACTTTTTTCATTGCTAGAATAGTTCCACGAGCAATATCATCAACGTAAGTGAAATCTCGCGACTGAGAGCCATCTCCAAAAAGTTGAATCTCTTCACCACGATCAATCCAACTAAGAAATCTAAAAGGACTCATATCAGGACGTCCAGCTGGGCCATAAACCGTAAAATATCTCACAATAGAAATATCGATATTAAAAAGTTTATTATAGGTATAACACATTACCTCCGCCGCTTTTTTAGTAGCAGCATAAGGAGAAATTGGTTCGTTTACCGGAAGTGTTTCCACAAATGGCATTGCCTGACCTGCATAAAGCGAAGAAGTCGAAGCTATTATAAATTTTTCAATCTTATAATGACGAGCTAGTTCTAAAAGATTTAAATTTCCATTTCCATTAGTCGTCATATAAACATGAGGATTCTCAAGAGAATATCTAACACCAGCTCTGGCCGCTAAATTAAAAATACAGCCAAAATCATGTTTTTTAAAAAGTCCTTCAAGGGCTTCATAGTTTTCAATATCAATTGGGTGAAATTCAAAATTTGTAGATTTTGAAAGTGTAGAGAGACGGTATTCTTTTAAAGATACATCATAGTAGTCGTTCATATTGTCCACTCCGACAACATAAAAACCCTGATCTATAAGTAATTCCACTGTCTTACTTGGAATAAATCCAGCAGCACCAGTAACTAAAACTTTTTTCATGGCAATATACTAACACAGTGCTTTTAATATAGGTATAGAAAATCCCTCAAATTATTACTAGTATAAGTTATGAATATTTTAGAAATATGTATCAATAACAGCCTCGGCGGACTTGAACTCTACTTTACTAGATGTGCTAAATATTTTACTCAATCAAAAAATCATCATTGCATTGCTGTTATTTCTAATCGCTCTCCCCTTGAAAAACTACTTACTGAAGCTGGTGTTAAAATATTTCACTTGGAGAAGAAAAATAATTATTACCCTATTTTAGCCAGTAGAAAAATTGCTATTTTAATTGAACAGCAAAATATTGATATTGTTCATGTTCATCATAAATATGATATTGCCCTTGCTGTATTTGCGAGAGTTTTTTGTAAGAAAAAATTTAAAATAATTCATACAAGACAAATGGAACTTCCACATAAAAAAGTGAATCCTTATCATAAAAAAATCTACCAGCAGATTGATGTCTTTATAGCGATTACTGAAGAATTAAAAAGAGATGCCGAAAAGAATCTTTCTTTCATTAAAGATAAAATCATAAAATTATATTATGGTGTCGATAAAGTTGAACCCAATCTTGAACGAATAAAACAGTTTTTAATAAAATTTCCAACTAATGACTTTAAAATTGCCATGTTTTCAAGAATTGGTAATCAAAAAGGACATCATCGTTTAATAAATGCTATCGCCATTCTCAAATCTGAAGGTATAAAAGTTCAAGCTTATATCTTTGGGCACAGTATGAATGATGGTTACCAAGAAACGCTTTTAGAATTAATTAATAAATTAAATCTTAGTGATCAAGTTTACTGGTGTGGTTTTCAGCCTAAGCCCAGTGAATTAATGACAGCCTTTGATGTCATTTTACTTCCAAGTAATAAAGAAACTTTTGGATTAGTTTTAGCTGAGGCTATGCAATCGGGTGTTTCTGTTATTGGATCTAATACTGGTGGTGTTCCTGAAATTATAACTGAAGGTAAGACTGGATATATGTTTACTCCTGAAAACTATAGTGAACTCGCTGCAAAAATAAAATTAATGATTGATGAGCCAGAAAAGAAAAAAGCAATGATTAAAGAAGCTTTAGTTTATGCACAAAATAATTTTAATACGCAAAAACATTTTGAAAAGTTAGAAGAAATTTTCTTAAAATGCCTAGAAAACTCGACTGATTCCTAGAGTGAAATCTGAGATAAAATAACGTTTATCATCATCAAGATCTACATCCTCTGCCCTATCATAAGTATAAGATTTAAACTCGCTATTTATGATAAACCAATCAAACCCTGTATAAGAGATACCAAATACCATTCCATTTCCAATAAAATTTATATCCTCACTTCCTTGTACTCTATAAAGCCACCTCATCATTAGTCTTAGTGGAATTGACGGCAGAGTATATGCAAATGAGAGACCGTAGGAGTAAAAGTCTGATTCATAATCAATATCAATCGTAAGAGGATTTGATTTTTCTTTAAAACTTGTTTTACTTTTTTCAAAATCCAAAGCAATAAACATATTATTCTCTAAAAACCCTAGTCTTGCACCATAGTTAAGAGACTTGGCACTCCAAAGTGCACGATCAACTGTTAATGAGTTTAAGGGCTTTTTCTCTAATTCACCCTGACCATAACTAAAGTAAGGCTCGAATGCAATTCTAGCTTGAGCAGAAGAAAAAGATAAAATAATTATAAAAAATAAGGTTTTACACATCACTATGATCCAGATGATAACTCATATAGTTTTTTATATTCGCCTGAAGCACTCATTAATTCAGAATGAGTACCTTCTTCTAATTTTTGACCAGCACTCAATACAATAATTTTATCATAATCCTGAATGGTTGAGAGTCGGTGAGCTACGGCAATGACGCCCTTATCACCTGATATGGCTTCCATGGCTTTTTGTACAATTTTTTCAGATTCATTATCAAGTGCACTCGTTGCCTCATCAAATAAGTAAATTTGAGCATTAGTTAAAAATGCTCTAGCAATTGTTAACCTCTGCGCCTGTCCCCCAGAAAGTTTTAAACCACGATCCCCTACTCTCGTATCAATTCCTTGATCTAAGTTCTCAATATAGTCTGTAGAATATGAAACTTCTAAAGCATTTTTGATTTCTTCAGGTGAAAAATTCTTACCCGTTGATAAGTTTTCATAAACGGTATCGTTAAATAGAAAAATATCCTGACTTACTAAGGCAAATCGTGCTCTTAAACTTTTTAGAGAGTATTTATTAATATCAATCCCATCAATTAGGATTTGCCCAGAATTAGGATTATAAAGACGTAAAATTAAATTAATTATTGTTGATTTTCCTGAACCAGATAGTCCAACCAGACCAACTTTTTTACCTTTTTCAAATTTTGCTGAAAAGTTTTCTAAGACTACTCTGTCTGAATAACTAAAAGTAACATTTTTAAACTCGATACAATATTTAATTTCATCTAACTCAATTCTTCCATCATCTTGTTCATCTTCCATAGAAAGAATGCTTAAAATTCTTGCAGCACTTGCTTGAGCTTGATTTATTTTTAAGTTTGCATCTGAAAATTTTCTCACGGGATCCATAAATAAAGCCAATGTTGAAACAAAACTAATAAAAGCTCCTGTAGTTAAATAACCACTTGAAATTCTATAGTGTGCAAAAACAATTATAGCTGCAAAAGCTAAGGCCCCAATGAGTTCAATTAAAGGATGGGCATGCTCTTCAGTCTCAGTTAATTTTTTAAAATTATCCAAAAAGATGTTTTGAGTTTTTCTAAAACGATTATCAAAATAATTCTTAATATTAAAAGCTTTAATTATTTTTTGTCCTGAGACGGACTCACTTAAATCTTGAGTAATATCTCCCATATTCTGACTAACTTTTTCTTTGTATCTCTTAACTCTTGCACCAGAAATTTTAAAAATTATTCCAAAAAATGGAGTAGCAATCAAAATAATTAAGGCTAATTGCCAGTCATGATAAAAAGCTACTCCTAATAAAAGTACGGCCGTAATGGGTTCTCTAACTATAGAAGGAGCATTTTTAAGAGCTTCGCAAAGATAATTAGTATCATAAAGAGTTTTTGAAATCATTTCTCCCTGTTTAGAATCAGAAAAATAACTCACAGGAAGTTTTTGAAGTTTATTTAAAATACTTTGTCTGATGTCACAAGACATTTCATTCACACTTATCTTTGTGAGGTAAAAGTGAAAAAAACGAAAAGGATAATTTAAGATAGCCAATGCCACTAAAATCATCCCCAATCTTAAGGCGTCATTTAAAGTTGAGTTTGGATCAAATCCCGTATCAAAGATATCCTTAATAAAATAAGCCTGGTAACTTTTTATTGCCGCCAAAGGTATTGAGCAAATCAACGCAATAATGATTGGCTTAAGATAAGGCTTTGCGTAAGGATAGATCATTTTAAAAAATTTTATCATGACCCTCAGGATATAACGTATCTTATCATTGGTAAACTTAGATACTCAATTTAAGCCCATAATAAGGCTACGCGTAATTGCCTAAAAACCAATAAATGTTAAACTACAGAGCTAATGGATAAGCACTTTGCCGAGTATATAAATTCATATTTTGATGGGGTTTTTGTGATCAATCTTGAAAGAAATCAAGATCGAAGAAAGCACATCGATTCAATGCTAGAAAATGTTCAGTTTGAATATATTGAGGCTGTGGACGCTAAAAAGCTCAACCTTGAAGAATTAGTTGCTCAAGGTAAGTATAATCCTGAGAAATATAAAAAATTCGATTCTAAATATGATGGTATTAAAGTTGGATTTCTGGGTTGTCATATGTCCCACCATAAAATTTATCAAAAAATTATAGATCAAAACTTAAAACGTGTTTTAGTTTTTGAAGATGATGCCGAATTAATTGAAGAAAATATTAAATCTATGGAAGTTTCTATAAAAGAGCTTCCAAGTGACTGGGATATTTGTTTTTTTGGTTATAAGAAAAATGATCAATGGGGCCTAAAAGAAATTATCAAAACTGGGCTCTATACCTTTCAAAGGTTTTTAGGACATAATTCTCATTTATCAGTTAATAGAGTTAAAAATAGGTATGCCAGACCTTACTCAGAACATTTAATGATTGCCGGCGCTCATGACCAAACTCATGCCTACGGCATCACTCAAAAGGCAGCAAAATATATTCTAGATAATCATTTTACTATCTGGAAGAATTTTGATCTCTTTATGGATGACTTATGTACTGAAAGAGAAGTAAAAGCATTTATTACTAAACCAGATGTTTTTACCCAGAAAAAAGAACTAGAATCAGAAATAATAAAAATAAATACTGAATTAAATTTGGAGAATTAAATGAGAGTATCAATTATTGGAACAGGTTACGTGGGATTAGTGTCAGGAACATGTTTTGCTGAAATCGGCCATCATGTTACTTGTATCGACATCATGGAAGAGAAAATCAAAATGCTTCAAGCTGGTGGTGTTCCAATTTATGAACCAGGATTAAAAGAACTAATTGAAAGAAACGTAAAAGATAAAAGATTAATTTTCTCTTCAAGTTTTGAGAGTGTAGGTGATGCTGATGCAGTTTTTATTGCTGTTGGTACGCCAAGTGCTGATGACGGTGGAGCTGATCTAAAATACATTTTTGGAGCACTTGATAGTATTATTCCTTTTTTACATGATAAATCTGTTGTTGTTATAAAATCTACTGTTCCAGTTGGTACGGCAGATAAATTAAAAGCTTATTTAAAAGATAACTGTCCTAAAGATGTTGCTGTTGTTAATAACCCTGAATTCTTAAAAGAAGGCAGTGCCGTTGATGATTTCTTAAAGCCAGATCGTATTGTAGTTGGTTTTACTGATGAAAAGGCCGGGCAGAAAATTGTTAAACTCTATCAACCTTTTGCTATTAGAAATTACAATATTTATGAAATGAGCAATCTTTCAGCTGAGATGACTAAATATGCAGCTAACTGCTTTCTAGCAACCAAAATTTCTTTTATTAATGAAATCGCTAGACTCTGCGATATTACAGGTGCTGATGTTAATGAAGTAAGATCAGGAATTAGTTCAGATCAAAGAATTGGATCACACTTTTTATACCCAGGACGAGGTTATGGAGGATCTTGTTTTCCAAAAGATGTTAAAGCTTTAGTTAAAACTGCAAAAGACAATAACATGACTCTTCAAATAATTGATGCTGCTGAAAAAGTTAATGAAGAACAAAAACTGTATATCGTTTCCAAATTGAAAAAGTATTTTAATAACGATCTTAAAGGAAAAAAAATTGCTCTTTGGGGTGTAGCTTTTAAGGCCAACACTGATGACGTTAGAGAAACTGCAGCTATTTCAATAACAAAAGAATTAAATGAAGCAGGAGCTAATGTGTTCTTTTTTGATCCAGTGGCTTCAGAAAACTTTATAAAAGCAATTTCTCCAATGGGGCTTAAAGCAACTCAAGTGGAAGATAAATATGAAGCTCTTAAAGATGCGGACGCTCTAATTACGGTTACTGAGTGGAAGAATTTTTTAAATCCAAACTTTGATAGAATTAAAGAACTTATGAAAACTAAAGTAATCTTTGATGCTAGAAATCTCTATGATACAAAACTAGTTCAAGAAAATGGTTTTGATTATTTTGCTATAGGAAAGAAAACTAACTAATGAAAGGTAAAACTCTTCTCATCATTCCCTGCTTTAATGAAGAACAAAGACTAGATCTCTCTGAATTTGAAAAATATTCACAAGAGATTAGCTTTATTTTTGCTAATGATGGATCAAGTGATAAAACGGAAGAAATGATCAGAGAATTCGTTCTTGATAAAAATGGAATGTATCTTTATAGTCTAAAGCAAAATTCAGGAAAGGCCGAAGCTATTCGCCAAACAATGAATCATATTCTTGATAGTAAGCTTTATGAGAATTATGAATGGATTGGATTCTGGGATGCTGACTTAGCGACCCCTATCTGGGAAGTGAAAAACTTTTTCACCTATTCTCAAACATATGAAATGAGTGTAGATGCTATCTGGGGTTCTAGAATTTATAGGCTTGGCTCAAAAATTATTCGTTCTACTCTTCGTCACTATCTAGGAAGAATTTTTGCTACAGTTGTTGGAAGCTTACTTAAGGTAAAGTCTTATGATTCTCAATGTGGGGCTAAGATTTTTAAACGCGAATTATGCGATAAAGGTTTTCGTGAACCCTTTTTAAGTAAGTGGATTTTTGACGTAGAGCTTTTACTTCGTTTAGAAAAATTTAATATTATTGAATATCCTTTAAGATCTTGGGAAGACATTCCTGGAAGTAAATTAAAAGTAGGAAAAGAAATTTTCAGAGTTTTTATGGATATTATTAAGATTTGGAAAAAATACCGGAATTAATTTAAAATAAGATTCGCTATCAGTGCGGCATTATGACTAGCCGATTCTAAAAATTTTTGAAAATCCGTTTCAATATTTCCCTCAGCATTCAACCTATCCGAAACTGTTTTAGCCACTACAAATGGGATTTTAGCTCGCTTACAAACCTGTGAAATAGCAGCGGCTTCCATTTCAACAAGTAATGCTCCCGTTGAATTATGAATAGCTTTTTTACTCTCTTTAGTTCCGGAAAATTCAGATCCAGAAGCAATTAACCCATTATATATTTTAAAATTACCTGAAACTTTTTTAACTAATTCAATTAATTTTTTATCCGCTAAAATTTTAGGTTCTAGTTTATTTAAACCGTCTGGATCAAAAGCATACTCTCCCGGAGTGATACAAAATGATCCAAAATCCATATGAAATTTATAATCGTGCTGAATGATTGCCTGGCTTATAACTAAATCACCTATATTAAGTTCATGAGTTAAAGCTCCGCCCACTCCAAGAAGTAAAACTCCATCGATGGCAAGATGATCTAGCATGATTGATAAATTAATAGCTGCATTAACTGAACCAATTCCAGATTGAGTTAAATAAATAGTCTTATTGTTTTTTGTGAATTTATTTGAAGCTATCTTGATATTTTTTCCAAATTCTTCACTACCTACAAAATAATCTTTTAAAATATTTTTAACTGCTGCTTCTTCTTCTGCCATGGCACAAATTACAAGATAGTTCATTAGTCTTCCAATCCAAAAGGACCTGGATTACTTACAGCAATTTTTCCAAGTAATTCATTATACAATTTTACAACACCTGGATTAGGCTTTAAATCTACTTTTTTTGCATACTCTTCAAGCGAAGTGAGAAACTCATAAGGCATATCTTGTTGAACGAGATTAACTAACCAATCCGGAATACTTCCCTTGGGATCAACTTTAGCTATTAAATCTACATAACTCCAATTATCATCTTTAGGTCTAATTCTTAATTCAACATAGATTTCAGCTCGAATAAACTCTGTATTTTTTTTCTTATACTTATTATGTTTTACAGATTGTGAAATAACATAAAGATATTTTTTTTCACGATTAATGTATAACAAATTATCTAAGACCATATCCCTATCAGTCATAGGCCATGGGATATTGGTAATTGAGTAAGTTATTGCTTGAATATCTGAAAGATTCTCAATGGTAATTTTTTTAATTGTATTTTTTTCCCATTTTGGAGTTAGTTCAACATTTCTAAGAATAGCTAGTGCTTCCTCAGTTTTAATCTTGATTTCACCGATAGCACGAAACTTTAGTAAACTTGAGCTTTTAGATTTTTGCTCATAAAACTTTAATTTGCCCTTACTGTATAATTTCTTCCAAGATGTATCATTCGCGATAACGACCTGCGAAAAACATACAATAAAAATAACTAACTTTAGCTTCATTTAAGCCTTACTCCATTTACCTTTTTACCTATTATATACTAAGATAACCGTTGATTAATAACTTTTTATGAGACAAAGAAAATTAATGAAAAATAACATAAGCGAACTTATTCAAAACCAAATTTTAATCCTTGATGGTGCCATGGGCACGATGATTCAGAAATACAATCTGAGTGAAGAAGATTATAGGGGCGAAAAATTTGCGAACTGGAAAAGTCCACTAAAAGGTAATAATGACCTACTTTCCATCACTAAACCTGAGGTCATTAAAGAAATACATGATAAATATTTAGCTGCCGGTGCTGACATTATTGAAACTAATACTTTCAGTGCTACGACAATCGCAATGAATGATTATAATATGCAAGATATTGTTTATGATCTTAATTTTGAATCAGCTAAAATTGCTAAAGAAGCTGCTGATAAATGGAATTTACTAACCCCAGATAAACCACGTTATGTTGCAGGAAGTTTAGGTCCAACTAATAAAACGGCTTCTCTTTCCCCTGATGTAAATAATCCTGGCTATAGAGCTGTAAGCTTTGATGAATTAGCCCAAGCTTACTATGAACAAACTAAAGCTCTTGTCGAAGGTGGAGTTGATATCATTTTGATTGAAACAATTTTTGATACGTTAAATGCTAAAGCTGCTTTATTTGCTGTTACTAAATATTATGATGAAGCAAAAATACAATTACCTATAATGATTTCTGGAACAATTACAGATCAATCAGGAAGAACTCTTTCAGGTCAAACAGTTGAAGCATTTTTATATTCAATTTCTCATTATCCCATTTTAAGTATTGGAATCAACTGTGCATTAGGTGCTGAGTTAATGAGACCTTATATTCAAAAGCTCTCTGAGATTGCTCCTTTTAATATTTCAGTTTATCCAAATGCGGGTCTTCCCAATGAATTTGGTGAATATGATGAATCCCCTACTCAGATGGCAGATAAAGTTGAAGACTTTTTGAAAGCTGGTTATATAAATATAATCGGTGGTTGCTGTGGAACAACAGATAAACATATTGAAGAAATTGCTAATCGTGCTAAATCTTATTCAAATAGAAAATTAATAGAAAAAAATATGACCGTAAAACTTAGTGGACTTGAGCCACTTCAGATTTATGAAGGATCTAATTTTATTAATATTGGTGAAAGAACTAATGTAACTGGTTCAGCACAATTTAGAAAACTTATAACAAATGATAAATATGAAGAAGCACTCACAGTTGCTAGAAGCCAAGTTGAAAACGGTGCTCAAATAATTGATGTCAATTTAGATGATGGAATGATTGATGGTGTAAAGGCCATGACTACATTTTTAAATCTCATTGCTAGTGAGCCTGAAATTTCTCGTGTTCCTATAATGATTGATTCATCTAAGTGGGAAGTACTTGAAGCTGGACTTAAATGCGTTCAAGGTAAATCAATTGTAAATTCAATTTCACTTAAAGAAGGTGAAGAGGATTTTATAAAAAAAGCTAATCTTATTAAACGCTATGGTGCTGCTACTGTAGTTATGGCGTTTGATGAACAAGGTCAAGCCGACTCTTATGAGAGAAGAATTGAGATTTGCCAGAGAGCTTATAAAATTCTTACAGAAAAAGTTAACTTTCCTGCTCAAGATATAATTTTTGATCCCAATATTTTAACAGTTGCTACGGGAATAGAAGAGCATAATAATTATGCCGTCGATTTTATTAAAGCAACTAAATGGATTAAAGAAAATCTTCCCCATGCAAAAGTAAGCGGTGGAGTTTCAAATATCTCATTTTCATTTCGTGGAAACGATACAGTAAGAGAAGCTATGCACTCTTCATTTCTTTATCACAGTATTAAAGCTGGTCTTGATATGGGGATTGTTAATGCGGGAATGATTGAAGTTTATGATGAAATACCTAAAGAGCTTTTAGAAAGAGTAGAAGATGTACTTTTTAATAGAAGAGCTGATTCAACTGAAAGACTAGTGGAATTTGCTGAAAATGTTAAAGGTGTTAAAAAAGAAAATAAAATTGATATGTCTTGGCGAGAACTTCCCGTTGAAAAAAGAATTGAGCATGCCCTCATTCGTGGAATTGTTGAATTTATTGAAGAAGACACTGAAGAAGTAAGACAAAAACTTGATCTACCTCTACATGTAATTGAAGGTCCTCTAATGGATGGAATGGGTGTAGTTGGAGATCTATTTGGTGAAGGTAAAATGTTTCTTCCTCAAGTTGTTAAATCCGCTCGAGTAATGAAAAAAGCAGTAGCTTATCTTCAACCCTATCTTGAAGCTGAAAAAGAAAAAAATAAAGACACCACTACTGGAGCTGGAAAAATTTTAATGGCCACTGTAAAAGGTGATGTTCACGATATTGGAAAAAATATTGTTGGAGTTGTTCTAGCTTGTAATAATTATGAAATTATTGATTTAGGCGTAATGGTTCCAGCTGAGAAAATTCTAAAGACAGCAGTTGAGATGAAAGTTGATGCCATCGGACTTTCTGGTTTAATTACTCCAAGTTTAGATGAAATGGTTCATGTGGCCCGTGAGATGAAAAGATTAAATCTTAATATACCAGTGATGATTGGTGGAGCTACTACTTCAAGAATTCATACTGCAGTAAAAATTGATCCTGAATATGAAAATACAATTGTCCATGTAGCTGATGCTTCAAAATCAGTTCAAGTAGCGGGGAAAATTATTTCAAAAAATACATGTGATCAATTTAAAATAGAACTTAAGAGTGAATATCTCGCGATGAGAGAAGCTCATGCTAGTCGCCAAGAAACTATTAATCTAATCAGTTTTGATGAAGCTAAGAAAAATAAATTAAACCTTGATTGGAAAAATTATAAACCTGCTACTCCCAATCATGTTGGTATTACAAATCATGAAAACATTGATTTAAACGTAGTTAAAGAATTTATTGATTGGACTCCATTTTTTAATACTTGGAGATTAAAAGGAAGTTATCCTCAAATTCTATCTGATAGTAAGTTTGGAGAAGAAGCTACAAATCTTTTTAAAGATGCTCAAAAAATATTAAATCAAATAATCCCTGAAAAACTCTTTACGCTTAAAGCTGTAACTGGAATTTTTCCAGCTAATAGCGTAGATGAAAACATTGAAATCTATGATTTTAAATCTGATTCAGTTGCCACTAAATGTGAAAAGCATGGAGAGCATGAAGTCAGTAAAGTTGTAATAAATAAAAATATAATTAAAGAAACTTTATGTATGCTTCGAGCTCAAAAGAAAATGGATAGCTCTTCAAACAAATGTCTTGCTGACTTTGTGGCCCCTAAAGGCACAGCAGATGATTATATTGGTGGCTTTGCTGTAACTTGTCTGGGTGCAGATAAGCTTTCTAAAGTTTATGAAGATCAGAATGATGATTACAACGCTATCATGGTAAAAGCACTTGCAGATCGATTTGCAGAAGCTCTCGCTGAGTATATGCATAAAGAAGTAAGAACACATTTTTGGGGATATTCTCCTGTAGAAAGTCTTTCAAACGATGATCTTATCAAAGAAAAATATGTGGGAATTAGGCCAGCTCCTGGGTATTCAGCTTGTCCAGATCATACAGAAAAAGAAAAACTCTTTAAACTTTTAGATGCGACAAATAATATTGGTGCCAAATTAACTGAATCATTTGCCATGTATCCGGCTTCAAGTGTTAGTGGTTGGTATTTTTCTCATCCGGAATCTAAGTATTTTAATGTAGGTAAAATTCAAAAAGATCAACTTGAAGACTATGCTAAAAGAAAAGATTGGGATTTAGAGACTGCAACAAAGTGGCTAAGCCCACTGCTTTAATTTTTTTGGTTTAATTTTTTAAGTTTAATTATTTACGAGGAATATTTTCGCCGTTTTTAATGCGCCAAATTTTCACTGAACGAATAAAAGAATTCCATGCACCCATAGCTGAGACATAAAGACCTGGAACACCGTCAAGTATGCCTTTATTTAAAATATAATGTTTTAAAAAAGTAAAAAATGGTCGAACTATTAAATGATAAACGCCAACATGATCAATTCTCACTAAACGATCATAAGCTCCCCAAGTGGTATAGCGATAAGCTTTTCTCATATCAACTTCCATTGATTTATAAGCCTCATGAATTATTTTATTTTTTAATTTCGAAATCGAACCACTTGTTTCTATTTCAGCATGCACATGTTTATCTTGATATTTACAAACGCTCTTTCTAAAAAGTCTTATGACGGCATCAGAATTCCAAACATGCTTAAGCTCTCTACCCATTATAAAATTTCTACGATGAATCCAAAAAGCACTATGACTTGTTTTATTTTCAACCATACTTTTTATTTCGGCTTCAAGTTCTGGAGTGCATCTCTCATCAGCATCTAAAAGAAAGATCCAATCATTTTCTGCTTGAGGAATAATCCAGTTTTTCTGTGCTGCACTATGAATATATTCGTGCTGAATAAACTTAACTTTTTCAAAGCTCTTACAAATAGCGGCCGTATTATCATTACTAAATGAGTCGACAACAATTACTTCATCGGCCCATAAGACTGACTCAATTGCACCTTTGATATGAATTTCTTCGTTATAGCTAGGTATAATAGCCGAAATCTTTTCCATACTAACCTATTGTTTTACTTTTGTTTCTTTTATCATAGAATAAATATACTTAAAATACACCCTTAAATAGGCTTATACATGAAAGTTACTGATCATATAAAGAACTCTGATTCTACAATTTTTTCCTTCGAAATCCTTCCTCCAATGAAGGGTAAGGCCTACCAGGATCTGATTACAAATATTGAGCCTTTAATGGAATTTAAGCCTAAATTCGTAGATGTTACTTACCATAGAGAAGAGTTTATCTATAAAAAACGCGAAAACGGATTACTTGAAAAAAAATCAGTGAGAAAAAGACCTGGAACGGTTGGAATCTGTGCCGCAATCATGAATAGATTTCATGTTGATACAGTTCCTCATATTATCTGCGGTGGATTCACTAAAGAAGAAACTGAGTACGCTTTAATTGATTTAAACTTTTTAGGTATCGATAATGTATTGGCACTTAGAGGGGATGCAGTTAAAAATGAAGGATCTTTTATTCCTACAGAGGGTGGGAATATTTATGCTGATGATTTAGTTGCTCAAATTCAGCAGTTAAATAATGGTGTTTACCTTGATCAGGATTTACAAAACAATAGTAAATCAGATTTTTGTATTGGGGTTGCTGGTTATCCAGAGAAACATTTTGAAGCACCAAATATGAATTCAGACATAAAGTATTTAAAGAAAAAAATTGATCTTGGCGCTGAGTACATCGTGACTCAGATGTTTTTTGATAATAAAAAATATTTTGAGTTTGTTGATGTATGTCGTCAAAATGGAATTACTGTTCCTATTATTCCAGGAATTAAGCCATTGACGACGCAAAGTCAGCTCTCTATTTTACCAAGAATCTTTCATATTGATATTCCTGAAGACCTATCAAATGCTGTTGAAAAATGTAAGTCTAATGACGATGTACGACAGCTAGGAATTGAATGGGGAATCCAGCAGTGTAAAGAACTTATCAAAAATAAGGTTCCTTGCCTTCACTTCTATACAATGGGACAAGCAACCAGCACCCAAACAATTATGAGAAGTATCTTTTAACAATAGTCAGGTATTTTAAGACTAATAATCTTTATACATTTACGGTATAATTCTGATAGCTTATGGAAAATGTTGAAAATAGAGAAGGCGATTACGCGCGAGTAAAACTTGAAGAGTTGTTTTCACTCGGTAAGACTGATGCCATTCTAGAACTAATTGAAGAAATTCCAAATGTAGAAGTTTGCGAATTTTTATCTGAGAAAACTATTGAAGAAATTCAGTATTTTCTCTCCCTACTCTCAATTGAAGAGCGAGGAAGTTTATTTTCTGAATTTGATATTGAACTACAGCACCGAATTTTTACAGCTTATGATAAGGCTACATTTTCTTATATTTTTGAAAATATGCCTTCTGCTCAAAGAGCCGATCTCTATCAAGATTTTGATAAAAATGAGCAAGCAGAACTACTTCCTTTTCTAACAAAAAAAGTTAGAGAAGATGTTATTGTTCTTTCAAGTTATCCTCCAGAAACTGCTGGTGGGATTATGTCTACTGACTTTGCTACAGTTGTAATTCACATGACTGCTGAGCAAGCGCTAGCCAAAATTAGAAGAGATGCTCCTTCACAAAAAATGATCTACTACATTTACGTAGTTGATATCAATATGAGAATATTAGGTCTGGTAACACTAAAAGATTTAATTTTATGTGAACCTCAAACAAAACTTGAAGAATTAGTAAATGACTTCTATGTTTATGCAGAGGTTAATGAAGATAGAGAAGAAGTTGCTAAGAAAATTGAAAAATATGACTTAGTTGCCATTCCAGTACTAAATCAATACAAACAGCTTTTAGGTATTGTCGGACACGATGATGCAATTGATGTTATCCAAGAAGAACACACTGAAGATCTTGAAAAACTCATGGGGATCATGCCCAGTGATGAAGATAATGATTATCTAGACACAACTTCTCTTTCACATTTTAAAAGAAGAATCGCTTGGATTATTGGTCTTGCTGTAATCGGAATTTTATCAGGATTAATTATTCAGGAATTTGAAGGAACATTAAAAGCTTTAATTGTTCTTGCTGTTTATATGCCAATGATGACTGATACTGGCGGTAACTCTGGTTCACAAGCTGCAACTGTGGTTATTCGCGCCATGGCCCTTGGTGAAGTTGAAATGAAAGATTGGTTTAAGGTTTTATTTAAAGAAGCCAAAATCGCTTTAATGGTTTGTATGGTTATAGGGATAATCTCTTTTATAAAAATTTATTTTTTCTCTAGCCCATCTCATATCCCAGCTCAATACTCATTATTTTTAATTTCAATTTCAATAGCACTTGCTTTATCACTGCAAGTTATTTCATCTACTCTAATTGGAGCCGGACTTCCGATGATAGTAAAAAGATTAAACGGAGATCCTGCTGTTGTTGCTTCACCAGCAATTACCACAATTGTAGATATAACAGGTTTATTAATTTATTTTTCAACGGTTAAAATTATTTTAGGAGTTTAAATGATTAATGTAATTCTTTGCGGAGGAGCAGGAACAAGACTTTGGCCAGTTTCAAGAAAACATTATCCCAAACAGTTTTGCCAATTAGTAGGAAAAGACAGTCTTTTTCAAAAGACATTAAAAAGAAATCACTCCCTATGTAAATCATCATTAATCGTTGCCAATCAGGACCAATATTTTATTGCCCTTGAACAAGCTAATAGTCTTAAATATGAAAGCAAAGTTTTACTTGAGCCCGTGGGACGTAATACCGCTCCAGCTATCGCTCTTGCTGCTCTATCAGTTGATCCGGAAGAAATTTTACTCGTTACTCCAAGTGATCATCTTATTGATAATGAAAAAGAATATTCCCTATGTTTAAAAAGAGGAAAAGAATTAGCTGAATTAAATCATCTTGTTACTTTTGGTATCACTCCAAACTACCCTGAAACTGGATATGGTTATATTGAAGCTGAGGGTGAAACTGTACTATCTTTTAAAGAAAAACCTGATCAATCTTTAGCTCTTAAATATATTTCAATGAATAATTATTATTGGAACTCAGGAATCTTTTGTTTTAAAGCAAAAGTATTTCTAGAAGAATTAAAAAAGAATAAACCTGAAATTTATGAACAGTCTGTTAAGGCCTATAATAATGCTGTTAAAGAACCTTACATAAGAATTGACCTAACTGATATGCAAAATATTCCTGCCGATTCAATTGATTATGCCGTTATGGAGAACTCAAAAAATGTAAAAGTTGTTCCAAGTGATATTCATTGGTCTGACCTTGGAAGCTTTGATTCTGTTGCAAAGGTCTCAACAGAAAAACACGAAAAAACAATTAACATTGATTCAAAAAATAATTTTGTGTTAGCTAATCCTAAAAAAGTCATTTCATTAGTTGATATCGAAGATTTAATGATTGTGGATACTGATGATGCTCTTTTAATTTGTAAAAAGGGTTCGAGTCAGAAAGTAAAAGATTTACTTGAACCTGCGAGAAAATTTTCTCCTCAAATTACAGATCTTCATCTAACAGCTTATCGCCCATGGGGAAGTTATACTGTTTTAGAAGATCACGAAAAATTTAAAGCAAAAACTATTATAGTTAATCCCGGCCATAAATTAAGTCTTCAAAGACATCAAAAAAGATCTGAACACTGGATCATTATTTCTGGAACAGGAAAAATGACTTTAGATGATAAGACTTTTGAACTAAAGAGAAATGATTATGTTCATATTCCGTTTCAAGCAGTTCACCGAATTGAGAATGTAGGTAAAGACTTACTTGAGTTTGCTGAAGTTCAGATTGGTGACTATTTCGGTGAAGACGACATTGAACGCTTGCAAGACGATTATAATCGCTAGGTACGCGGTTCCTTTTTTAATCGCTAGGTACGCGGTTCCTTTTTACAATTTCAATAATTTAGCGACCGGCATACAAGCATAATTTGTATTTGATTCATTTTAAACCTGATTAATTCATCCTTAGATTTCTAATAATTTGTTTTTCCATTGATTTGGCTGAATCATTTGCTTAATTCCTTTTTAAATTCAAAAAACTAATCTCGCAAAATTGTATCTTATTGTTTTTGTAAAAAGGAACCGCGTACCTTACTGGCCTTAGCTTTGCATTTTAAATATCCCAGAGAGGGATAATCCCTAAATTAAGCAAATTTTTGATTATAAAACTGTATAAAGTTTAGACAGTGGAGAAATGTATGACAATAGCACAGGGAAACCCTATTACTGATCTTGAGAGCGCTATTCTTAAGCAATTTGGGGGACACCATGAATTCTGTGCAAAAATTAAATGGGCCAGAAATAAGTATGAATATAGAAAGAAAAAAGACTCAATTTCTCTCTACGAATTTATAGAAGTTATAAAGATACTAGATTTAACAAGTGAAGAAAAAGAATATTACTTACACAAGTACTATCCCAAAGAGTATGAATACTTTCAAGGCTCTCTTGAATCTATGATTAAAAGAAATCCTAATCTCCAAGAAGAAATTGAAAATGAACTATCAAGCTGTGAAACCTTTATGCCCATGGCAGAGCTACTACTACCTATAAGAACAACTATTTTTAGTATTAAAGATAAATATGGAAATGTCGGTGAGAATCTTGTTCTTCGCCTACACAAAAAGAATTTAATTGAAACTGATATTGATGGATCACTATATTTAAAAAATTGTGAGCCAAAGCAAAGTTTTCGTTTCTCACATAAAACTACTAGAGAGTTAATGCAAAATTCATTGAATTTAATTGATAATAAAAAGTTTGGTAAGAAACAACAAATTATGACTTACCAGATGGGTGGCTGGTCCAAAGAAGCATGGGAAGACATCCATTCAAAAATGGAAGACTTAGCAAAATATATTGAACTTAAAAGAAAAGATCCTAGTAGTAGCGGCAATATTCCAGGATGGAGTCAGCTGGCCATGGGTAAATTTGAAAAGCCTCAAGAACCACTCTAACCTGCTAATATTACGCATAAAAAACATAGTATATTACTAAAGGAAATTCGATAAAAAACCGATCTGTAAAAGGATAATAAAAAGGTTTTTTATGAATAAATTGTTCACATTACTCGCGGTAGCATTAATTATATTCACTCTAAGTGTTCACTCATTTGCCGGAGACGGAAAAGAAGGAGTTGGTGGAGGCTCAGGTGGATCGAGTATTGCTCATAGAACCCCTTCTACATACCAGGGATATTTTGAGAACTGTAAAGATCACGTAAATAATTTCACACCTGATCTAGCGAATTTGCAATGGAATCCAACTGTTAAATCGAATAATAAAAACTTTTCGATTTCTTCAACAGGGGAAATTAATCCAGAAAATGCAACTGTTCTTGAAAGAGACGCTAAGGGAAAAATAACTAAAATTGGCTACAAGTTAAAATTTACTAACGATCCATTAAATGGTTTAGAGACTATGGGTACGACAACATTTAATTACGACTCAAATGATAGAGTCGCTCAAATTCGATATAACTATGGAACAGATTCTAAAAAAATACTTAATTCTTATCGAGCAGCTGCAAATGATATTGAAAAATACCCGAATGAAAAGCTGAGAAATATCTTTAAACAATATGGACTTAAGGTTGCGCAAGAATCTGTACTTAATATTAGTTACCAAAAAGCACCTGAAAAATGTCTTATTAAAAATATGTATACATCAGCTAAAAGCATGCCTTATTCAACATCAAAAGAAAAAATTACTATCATTAATTACAATACAGAATTATGTAATGAAGCAATGAAGATACAAGATGAGTTCAAGGTTATTGCACCGATTTTAATGACCAAATATAAAAGTGAAACTCAAAATCAAATAAGATCAATTCAAGATATGAATAATAGGCTTGTGGCCAATGAACCTCAAGAAGCAGTCTACTTAGATGAAATCAACGCTCTTGACTCAAATGGAATAAATACTTTAAAAACATGGGAAAATATAAAAAGAACCTGTGCCTCTATAGATTCTGAAAAATATAAATTTGCTGAACCTGTAATTTCAAAGCCACTCAAAGAAAACAAAGACGAATCTAGCGGAGCCACTCAGCAACAGTAATGAAAGCTGGATTTTTTTTACTTCTAATTGCTGTTAGCTTTAAAGCACTTTCAATAGAGTTAAAATATCAAACTCTCTCCTCAAGTTATAAAACTAAAAAATACTTAAAAATTCAGAAAAAGTGCGCGGAGCTCACTTCTACTATTGCTGAAAGTAATTTATCAATTGTTGATACTTCAGATAATATTCTTATGACTTCATATAAGAATGGTAAAGATATAGGTTTTGCCATTTTAGGAAATACTTCTGTTAAATTCCTTTCTTTTAGTAACCTAAGAGGGCCTTCAATATTAAAACTGCAACCTTTTCATAGGTGGAGTGATCAGAATGAAAAAATTGAAATTATATTAATTCCATTTGATAACAAATACATAGCTCTCTCACCTGATAAATACGAAAAATCTTACAAAAATAAACATCCTAAATTAATAGAAATCGAAGAATTAACTGATGCTCAACTGAAGAAATTAAAAACAGATGAAAAAGAAAAATATGAAAATGAGTTTCCCCTTGAAAGACATGATACCTTTGATTACCAAGGAAGTGTAGTTTCTCAAATGCTTTATTCTCTCATATCAAAGAATGTTAAAGATCTTAATATTAAGTATGCTGAATTTAAAAGAAAGCAAAGAGTTCAAAGAAGTACTCTATTCAGCAACCTTACTTTAGCAAGATCACTATTAGCAACTTGTACAAAAGCCTATCCGGATGAAAATAAATTATCTCAAGAAATAAATAAAGAAATTAAAATTCTTTCTGAGTCGGTTAAGGAAATAGAGATGATTGAGGCTGTGAAGAATAGAGTTGATTGAAAAATATTTAAAGATCCAATGCATTTCTAAGACAAAAATTAACATTATCTAATTCTATATTATTTATAGTATGGATTCTTTTATGAAGATTCTTTTTTTCAATTGTATAAATTGATCCACATTTAATAATTGTTTGTTTTTTTAATGTTATAATAATATCTTCAGCACTATTTATAGTTTTGATAGTTCCATTAGATCTTTGCAAACTTGTTAACTTCACAATATTAATATCTAATAATCTATTGTTAAGATTTTTAAAATTATTGCTTATAATTAATACTGGTCTGATTTTAGATTCTGGATCAGTTGGCCAGCTTGAGAGCCATATTTCCCCTTTAAGCATAACTTAAAAC
>CAYGTU010000018.1:0-25274 GCA_964352945.1 uncultured Bacteriovoracaceae bacterium | reverse complement strand
AGACGAATTCTCCAGCTTCTCCAAGGCTTTGGCCGCCGCCGCCTGTTCCGCCTCCATCAATTGCACCACCACCACTACCACCACAAAAAAAAAGACAACTTAACGATAGCTAATTTTATAAAAAATTAAAGGATAAAAAATTAAAACAAAATTTTGATTTTTTAAATAGTGCAGTTGTGAAACTAGAGAAGAACCCCCAGGGTGCTTTCTACGTTAATGATGACTCTGATGTCACTCAAGTATCAAAAAAAGATTACTTAAATGTTTTAAAAGATAAAAAAAGTAGAAAAAAAGATAAGCTAGATTCTTTTGATGAAGCTTCTGATGGTAATTCTATTAAAATAGCCGATTTTAATAAAGACAATAACAGAATCTCTTTTTATAAAAATATACTTATCATAAAGAGTAATAACTCCTTGATGCTAAAAAGGTATATCAAAGAAAAAAAAGTTCTTGCAAAAGATATAAAATCAATGATTTCTACTAGAGGGACACTCTACGTTGAATTAAAAAATTTCGAGTTAGCGGCAAAATCATTTACTTATTATCTCACAATTGATGAAAAAATTAATGAACTTATTGATATTTACAATATTCAGGATTGTACAAAAAATAATTGCCTTCAATTAAGCGTTAACACGTCAAATTTAGTTGATTTTTTAAAAGGTGAAAAAAACGTTTTTATTCAAACTTATATTGATCTACAAAAAGTTCCTACAAAAATGTTTCAAATTCGTGGCTATATTTTAATGGATACAACAGTAAAAATTGGAATCTAAAGATTATATTCTGAGCGAAGTATATGGCACATATAACCACCAGGATTTTTATCTAAATAATCTTGATGATAATCTTCAGCCGGATAAAACTTTGTGGCCATCTCAATTCTTGTCGCAATAGGATCTCTAAAAAACTTACCCTCTTCAAGCATTTGGATAAATTCAGTGGCAATTTTCTTTTGTTCATCATCGGAATAAAAAATACTAGAGCGATACTGAGTACCGACATCACCATGCTGTCTATCTAGTTGAGTAGGATCATGCATTTTAAAAAAATATTCTAATATTTGTGAATAAGTAATAACACTCTCGTCAAAGTCGAGCTTAATCACTTCAGCGTGTCCTGTTTTTCCAGTGCATACATCATGGTAAGTTGGGGAAGCTATGGTGCCTCCCAAATATCCAACTTGGGTACCTGTGATACCTTCAATCTTTTTAAAGATTGCTTCCACTCCCCAGAAGCAACCAGCACCCAATATTGCTGTTTGCATAGACTACCTAGCTTGCTTCCAATCTGTGTAGATTGAAGCAAATCTTGGAGCAACTAAAGTCTTATATCTTTCAAATAAAGCAAACTGATCTTTATCTTTCTTCGCATGACTTGAGAGAACTCTGAGTACCTCAATATACGATAATCCCTGACAGATAGTTTCAGCATGAATCATTAATTTATTAAAATTTGATTCTGATAACCAGTTTTGAACTGAAAAGAAGTTTTTAACTTCAACCGGGTTAGTATAATCAACTTCAGGTTTTAACGTTTTAATAATTAAAAAAGTAAGGTTTTTCTTATACTCATATTGAATCGCTTGAAACGTAGACTGAGTTTCATCACCAATATTAAATAGGTTTCCAAGTGGGTGTCCTGCCACGATTCCTTGAAAGAATTTTGCAGGGGATCTCATCACATATTTCATAAGATCTTTCATTGCCATCAAGGCTTGAATTTGTGAAGTTCCTTCATATAAAAGTGGAGCAAAACTATCTCTATGGTATCTCTCTTGAGGATACTCTTGCATAAATCCGTAACCACCTAAGGCCTGAATTCCTCTTTGTGATAAAAGAGTAAATGTTTCTGAGCCATAATATTTAACAAGTGGAGTTCTTCTTCTTACCCATTTCTTAGCATTGTAATAAGCTTTTTCTTGCTCTGGTGTAAAAGTCTCATGATGTTGTTTCTTTAAATGATATCTTTGATAAATATCATAATGAGAAATTGTATCTACCATTAGACATCTAAAAGCATCTCTCTCTGTTTCCCAGTCTTGTAAATTTCTAGCATATAATGGGAGATCTAAGAGATTTTTTCCGAACTGCGCTCTCTCACTAGCATACTGGCGAGCATAGCCTATACAAGCCTCCATACCACCAAGACATTGAAGTCCAACAGCAACTCTTGCTTCATTCATTAAATGTAGCATTAATCTAAACCCAGCATTTTCTTTACCTACTAATTTACCAATGCTGTTTTCATAAACTACTTCGCAAGTGAATGAACCATGTAGACCCATTTTTTCTTCATTTTTGGCAATATAATAATTTTGCTTTTTATTTTCTCCGTCACCTAAATATTGCTCTACTAGGAAAAGTGAAATACCACTTAAGCCTTCAGGTGCATTAGGTACTCTCGCTAAAACAAATCCAAATCCTCCGCCACCATTAGTGATAAAGATTTTTGATCCATTCAAAACATATGTTCCATCAGCTTGTTTAACTGCTGTAGTTTTAACACTTCCAACATCAGAACCTGCTCCGGGTTCCGTTAAACACATTGAACCTGAAAGAGTTCCTTCAATAATTTGTGGAATTAATCTTGCGCGATCTTCTTCGTCACAAAATCTCTCCACCATATCTGACATGGATGTATAAAAACCTAATTGAGTGGCACTAGAAATACACGCCCTATTCATTTGAACAAAAGCCAATAGAGACGCTATAAGAGGAGCACCCATTCCACCATAAGCAGGATCAGCTGAAAGACCAATGATTTGTAATTCTTTTGCTTCAGCATAAAAAGCAGTTAGCTCTTCACCTGGAATTGTATTGCCATCAACAACTTTACCAGCACCATTCTTATCAAGAGCATGAGCTCGTGGAGCTACAGAGTTTGCAGTCCAGTCACCAGTAGCAGTTATAAGTTCTTTTATAAAATCTAATACTTCTTGTTTATCTTTAAAGCCATCAGCTGTAGGAAACTCAGGATAATACAGTGGTATAATTGAATCCCAATCAATCGCATTATTAAAAAGCCAATTCCATTCTTTTCCGTCTGTAAAATAGTTCATACCCTTCCTTTATTACACATCTCTATACATTATATTATATCTATAATATGATACTAGTGGGTCTAATGAAAATTCAAGTGAATATTCGCTAAACCATTGAAAATTGTAGACTTTTCGAACGCGGGGCAGTAATTACCTAGGTTAAGTCCAAAAAATGAAAGTTTGGCTATAATTAGGTTTATGAAAACTATGCATAAATATGTAATCAGACAGAAGACATTCTCTATCACCAAAAAACAAATCGTAGAAGCTCTAAATAGCTTTTACTGCGTTGATTCTAATGTTGTGGTTGGTCAGGTTGTATCTAAGAAAACCACTAAAACAGCAAGTGGCCTTGAAAAAGATCAGGGTAAACTTTTTTCAAGAAAAATTAAAAGAGTCGAAGATAATTTCTAATTAAATAATATAGATTTCAATTTCTCTTGAGTTAAAACTCCACGAGAAATATTCTCTCTTACAATTACTAGCGCCTGTAAGTATTTTTCATACTCCGCTGCTGGAGCTAAAGTTAAGTCAAAATGCTTAAATTCGTCCAGGGAAGTAGAGCTCTTAACAATATTTGATAAGAGCTTAATCGCATCACTTAAACTCATGTAACTTTTTTATCCTTATCACAACAAGCTTTTTTACAGTCTTTTTTGCAATCTTTCATATTTTTCTTGTCGCATTTTTTCTTGCATGCAGCTTTATCTTTTGAGCAACAAGCTTTTGCATCTTTGTTTTCACATTTAGAACAATCTGATTTTGAACCGTAAGAAGCGCAACCCACAGCTAAAAAAAGGGATAATAAAATTGTATATTTCATATGATCTCCTATCTTAGTTATATTCTAAATAGGAAATAAGATTAAAGCAATACGGTTAATTTTTTACTTCGTGATACTCTACATCAACAACATCTTCTTTTTTTGAGTAGGTATTTTGGGTGAAATCTTGTGGTCTATTTTTATTCGCCTTTCTTATATTCCAAAAAATATTAAACGCCGCAAGAAGACGTTTAATGACGGCATACAAGGCGTAAAAGATAATTGCTCTATAGATTAGGGCTAACATGAACTTTAGATATCATATTTAGCCAATTGAGCAAATTACTATCTTATAACCCTGTTATTTTTTTAGATAAAAGATCAAGTAACTTACTATAATCATGTTCTCGTTTAGAAGAGTAGTATTTTATGAGTCTTGCATAATAAGTGGGATCTGCGCAGAGCTGATTAAATATTGGAATTTCAGCATATCCAAACAATGACACATCAAGAATGTCATAAAAGTGTTTTTGCTCAAAAACAATACACTCATTATGCAATTTTAATTTTAATGTAGATAAGAATTCGCGAAATTCGAGTTCTTTTGAATGAACACTTAAAATGAATCTTAAATTTTCACAATTATTAAATTTGAGTAAGTTTTCAAGTATTGATTTTGCTGTATCAGACCCGACCCCAGCAATAATAACTGTTGAATAGGCAGCAATGTCTTTAACTTTTGTAGCATCAAGCTTTTTAAATATAATGTCAGTAGCTTCAAAGAGATAACCTGTATCAACAATATCAACGGCAAATACTTTTGATTCGGGATAAAGCTCCTGTAAAAAAAACGCCAGTTTTCCATGATCACAACAAAGATCCCAAATTTGATTTGAAAAATTGGGATCAACTAAATGAGCGAGAGTATTTAATCTTTTTGATAGATTCACAAAAAGGACTATAGAAAATCATCATAGGTTTGGCCATTTTCAATGTCATATTGCTTGGTGAAATATTTTCTAACAAAATACTGACCGGCCCTAATTGTTTCTATAAAACCTAATGTTTCAAGTTTACGAATGCTCTGATAGAGCTCTTGAGAATTAATCTGCAATTCCATAATTATTTCTTTATGAGATAAAACCTCAGAAATACCATGTTTTTTATTAATATTTGGAATAGTCCAAACTTTTCTATAGAGGTTAATAAGAACCATTAACTCAATACGAGTTAACTTATGCTCTAAGAGAACATGATCAAAAAGGATCGCGGGGATTTCAACATAGGGTGGCTTTTCTTTATCTTTTCTACTGCCACCAACAGGCGCATTTGAGTTAGATGTTAAAATCTCTTTTGTTGGGTGACGATCCAAAACTGTCTTTAAATCTTCCATGTCTGCCTCCTAATTTTAAGGCTTTGACTACCTACATTAGATTATTACTTAATAAATTTTAGTTAGCAAGTAATATCATTTAGGTAATAATTACCTATTAAAACTATCAACTGTACAAAGTGTTTTGCACCTTTATATAACTACTTTGAGAGAGGAGATTTTATAAATGATTAAATTAGGTATTCTGCTTGGGTTATTATTGAGCTCTTTAAGTTATTCTGGTCCAATCGAAATTGATCAATTCCCAGATGCAGATAAAGTTTATCAGGCCGGACATGATACAGGTTTTGCTCAGTATCTGACTAGAAGTGCCTATGGTACAAAAAAAATCGCTCTAACATTTGATGACGGTCCTCATCCAACAAGAACTCCTGAATTACTAAATACATTAAAAAAATATAATATTCAGGCAACATTTTTTGTTCTTTCAGAAAAAATAACTCCCAATACAGAATACATAATCGAACAAATGTTAATTGATGGGCACTATGTGGCCAGTCATCATCATACTCATAAAAATTCAAATCAACAGACTGAAAAAGAATGGAGAGATTATTTATCAAAATCCATTTCAAAAATTGAAGAAATTGAAACTCGACTTGGAATAAATCAAAATCAAATGTTTTATAGATTTCCTTATGGCGCTTATGGAAAAGCAAATACATACCATCATTTAAATGTAATGAAAGAAGTTAGTAATAAATACTATGGTATAAACTGCATCAACTTTGCTTTCTGGGATATCGATACTGATGATTGGTTAGTTAATATGACCTCTGAAAATATTAGAGATAATATTGTAGCCCAAGCCAATGGGGGCCAAGCGTACCGCCACAAATATGTTAATGGTAAATACGTAAAAGAAGCATACACTGTGACAAGACCACTTGGTGGCGGTGTTGTACTTATGCATGATATTCACCAAAGAAGTATTGAGGCAGCAGAATTATTTTTAGAAAATATTGATTCCTATAATTTGGAAGTTGTTCCGCTCGATTCCTTTAAAGAGTTTAGCTATGGTGATCTTGTTTGTAATTTATTAAATTAATATTTTACTTTTAATCTAGATATAATCTTTTTTAAAATCTTATATTTTTTTGAATCTTTCATTTCAGGTCTATAGACCATAAAGACAGCATTTTTTGCTCTTTTCGTTTTAAATGGCCTCTGAACTAGAATTCTATTATTTTTTATGGCACGGTGAAGAGTCTCAATCGGAAGTACTGCTGCTCCAACACAACGTGAAACTAGCTCAATGATTCCTTCCATATTATTTACGTAATACCTATATTTGATTTCATTAATTCGTTCAAGCTTATCAGGGAAATGAGTTGATATCCACAAATGAATATTATAATCACTATTGGGGAAACGAATAAAATCTTGGGATATAAATTCCTCAAATATTTTAAATTTTCTTTTTTCATCTTTTTTTGTTAGAAGCACATATTCTTCGTCAAAAACATTTTCATAAACTAAACTAGCATCACTTGGGTTATTGGTGATGAAACCAAATTCATAAATCCCCTTTTTGATATTAGGAATAATATTATTATTTGGCCCATATTCCATTTCTACAGCTAAAGGATGATCATCATAATGATAATGAATCATCTCGTTAAGTAAAAAACCACCATAACTGCCAGGAGCATTTATCCTAAAATTAATAACATCGTTGTTGCCACTTCTAGTAGATTCTACAAACTCATTCATTTCAAAAAGACTTTTTTTAGCATACTCATATAAGTCATTGGCCGTAGTTGTAGGAAAAACCTTTTTCCCTACCCGCTCAAAAAGATTTTTGTTTAATATTTCTTCTAATGCCTGGATATGCTGACTCACCCCTGACTGAGTCATCCCAAGTATTTTAGAAGTCTTAGTGAAATTTAAAACTTCATAAGACTTAATAAAAGTCCTTAAAAATTGAGGATTTAGAGTATCTATCATTCAATCATAATAATTGATTGATATCATTAAATCAAATTATTTTTCTGATAGATATAAATTTTATAGATTTCATTAAACAAACAATACGCACATGAAATCAGGAGAACAAATGAAAAAAACGATTTTAACACTTACACTACTTTTAACTTTTACTAGCTTTGCTAACTGCTTACCAGTCTATCAAGCAAAAATCGGTAAACTAGATCGAATACTCTTTCCTGCCCGTGCCACGGCAGTGGGCTCAGCTATAATGACAGCAGGAAGCCAAACGGTTCTGATTGTAGCAGGTGCCGCATCTACAACAGCGCTTGCTGCCTCTGGGGCTGGAATTGCCGCCATTGGCTTAACTTATGGTGCATACGCTATTAGACAAAGACAGTTTAATAAAATGGTAAAGTTAATTAATGAATCAGCTCATGGAGATGGAAAACATCTTAGAATTCTTCAAAAGCAATTAAGCAAAAAATTAGAAACATATTTTTCAACTCAAGAATTGGCCAATTTAATTTTAGAACAAAATGAATCCGATATGCTTTGTGAATATGATGTAGATAAAGGATTACAAATTCCTATGACTTACAAAAATTTTAAAAAATATATCTTAGCAATTTAGCGCATTGGTATTTAAACGAATTATTTTTTTGCTCTAGCATCATTTTTTTTGCATCATTTAATTTATTTCCAGATTCGAGTTTATTGAGAGAAGTGTTAGCATTACTTTCAATAGACTCTTTTATCAATTTTGCTCTATTAGAAAATGATTCACTATCATAGGCTTTTCCTATTTCATCTAAAATTCCGCGCTTTAGAACAAATTCATCATCTTTGAATTGAGCAAGTTCATTTTCAATAAGACGCAATTCCGCTTCAAGAAAACTTTCATCTAATACTGTATTGGCGACTGATTTATAGTTTTTTAGATATTCATGATAAAGATAAGGATCATTTCTAATTGCTCTAAAAAGTGGATCTTCAAAGTTAAAGATAAATCCTTTTTCTATATGGAGTTTATCGCGAGCTATTAATTTTATTTGTTCTTTATTAAAAGGAAACATATGTGAACCTTTCAAAAGATCGTCACCATCTTGGGGAAGTATTCTTAATTGCACTTGACCAGTTTTAGTATTTTTTTGAGTAAACCAAAAATATTCATCAGAAATATCTCCATTTCTAATAATATGGTTAAAAGCTAAAAAGGTATAAAGCTGTTTTATATCCATTGTTTTCGAAAGTTCTTTATACAAATCTTCACCTGAATGATTAAGTGGAGCTGAATATATTTTGTTAATCATCTTTTCTAATTCTAGCTTCTTTGCATCACTAGACGCCCAGCTATGCTCAACTCTAAAAGGTTTTGATCGTTCAGGTGCATTAGATGATTTAAAAATATCTTTTTCCGGATCTGGCTTTGCAAGCCCTACTTTTTCCTGAAAATTAACAACATTATAACGAGACCTACCAACTGCCTCTACTAAAAATTCATCTGTTTGAGCGGCCTCTAAAAATTTTACCGGATGGTTATTAACCAGATGAAGTCCTGCATCAACTTTTTTATCAAATAACAAATTATTATTTTTATCAAAGGGAACATACACAACTTTTGCATACTTTGATTCAAGCTTAGCGAACTCTGTATTATTCATTTTAGGAACAAGGCCTAACTTATTAAGTGAGTGCTGATAAAATTTTGTTGAAATATAAGCTTCATCCATAGTTAGAGGATTAATTCTTGTTGTACCACTAATATTTTTGACGCCATTGATTTCGCTTCCATTTCCAGCAAAGGGCTTGAGTTTTTTAACTCTAAGGTTTGGAGTTTCAGAAGTTAAAGTTGACTGGCCACCAGGACTAATTTTGCCTTCAAAGCTCCCTACTTTATCGCTAATTAAAACGTTTGCACTTCCTGATTCTCTTTTTGAAGCATCTTCTAAAAAAAACTTTCCTATATCTTCTTCAGAGATAGCAATAAGAACAATATCTTTATTTTTATAATCAGAATTTTCTAATATCTTTTTTGTTTGTTGATTTATCTTATCGAAATTTACCTGTGCTAATAATTCATGTGAAAGAACTAAGAGTATAAAAATTAAATATCTGATAGCTGACTCCGGTTTAAAATAATCAATACTTTATCGGATATTTAATGCTAATTTTCAGGAGAAATATAAAATTGATCTACTTTTTTAAGCTATTCATCTTATCAAAGGCTGCATTGAAGGCCAATTTAGTCAGGTTCTCTAATGAATCCTGCTGGTTAAAGACCTTAAGCGCCTCATATGTAACCCCACCTTTTGAAGTTACATTCTCTCTAAGAGTTAAAAAATCCTCTTTACCTTGCATAAGAAGACTTGCCCCTAGAAATGTTTCGCGAATTATTTTATCCGCTTTATCTCTATCAATACCCATTGAAACTATAGCTTCAAGCCAGTGGTGAGCAAAATTAAATAAATAAGCCGGACCTGATCCACTGACTACAGTTAATTTATCTAACTCTTCTTGGGATTCAAGTTCATAATTCTTAGCTATATCATGAAAAAGGAGCATCATTTCTTCTTTTTGGTTTTTTGAAAGAGTCTCTGAAAAAACAAAAAGATTTACACCCTTTTTAACATTGATAGGAGTATTGGGCATAATTCTGGCCACCTGTTTGTGCCCTAATTTTTCTTGAATATCTTTAATCTCTACTGCTGCCATCATTGATAAAACAATAGCATCTTTAGATAGCTTACCTTTTAAACTCATTGCTAAATCAGTAAACTGCTGAGGCTTACAGCCAATAACATAAATATCTGCTTTAGGAATATTCTCTAAATTATCAATCTGTGTTCCCCTGGTTTTTTCGGCCATATAAAGTGCCCTAATACCATTGGGAGTATAGGTAAAAAATGTTAAGCGCTCATTAATTTCAAACAGTGGAATAAATATAGATTGAACCATATTTCCACAACCAAATAATACAATATCTTTTTTCATTTTTTTCCTAAGTTAAATCTAGTGGCGCTCCATGGCGCATAATATTTTCAGCATAACTTCTTTTATAATGGGTTTGATTTAGAAAATGTCTATAGTCTTTAAAAGAAAATTTTGAATAAGGTGAAAATGACTTTTTCATATAACGAATAAAATTATTTTCACCATATGATTTATCTAGCACCTCAGAAACAACTTTCTGATGTCCATCAATAAACTGGAAGGATATTTTTGGCTCACTCAAAGCTTGATGCAATACTTTTGCGCTTGCAAAATAGACTTCAATATTGCTTTTAGAAAAGCCACTGGCATAAACTAATTTTACGATATCAGACCAAGTAATATAGGCTTCTTCATTTCTAGTTAAGATCGTAATTCCAGATCCCGACACAAGTGAAGTAATAAAAAACTGAAGACAAGTTAAACTCGGCTTTGATTCATAACAAATATAAAGTGAATTTCGATGATACAAACTAGCGTTATTATAATTTAACTGACCCGGAGTTTTTTTATTAAAATCTCTTTCATAACAAAATGATTTATAATTCTGAGTTAAATAATGAATAAAATTCTTAAGGTTTTCAATATATTTGGGATCAATATCGTTTACGATACTTTCAAAGTCAGTAACCAGAAGCTTATTAAACTTTTTTATTCTTTTAAGTCTACTAGATAAATTTAAACCTGAGGCCCTTGGAAGACTATAGGAATATTCTGAACCTGCGCTGGTCGTACTTTCCTCAGTGAAAACCTCAATTTTATTTTTTTCACAAACAAACTCTGCGATATAATCTTCTCCACCCGCCTTAGGTCCAGTTCCAGACATTTTAAAACCACCAAAAGGCTCTACTGCTACCCTCGCTCCAGTATTAGGCCTGTTTATATATATATTACCCGTGTGTATTCGGGTTTTAAGAAAATCAATATCATTTTGTGACTGACAATAGATCCCAGCTGTAAGTGCATATTCTGTTGCATTCACAATATCGCAAGCTTCTATTAGATTATCGTAGCCAATGATATGAACAATAGGTCCAAACAATTCTTTAGTCGCAAAACTAGAATTATTAATTGCTCTTTCTTTAGGAAGTTCAACAATCAATGGCCCAATACAAGATCCAATATCAGATGAATGAGTTAAATCTAAATGTATGGTACCACCATTTTTATCTGCTTCGGCTTTTATTTGAGGTACAAAACTTAGTAGTCTTTCTTTTTCTGAATTTGATACTAGAGGATTAATATCAGTAGAAAGAGAAAAAGCTGAACCAATTTTAAGTTCTTTTACTGCTGAAATAAATCTCTCTAAAAATGCGTCTTTGATTTTATTATCAACTACTACTCTAGAACATGCAGAACATTTTTGACCTGCATGACCAAAAGCTGAATAGAGTATTCCTGTTATCGTTTCATCTAATTCACAATTATTAGTAACAACAATTGCGTTTTTACCACCCATTTCAGTCAGAGCAATTTTATTAGATACAAAATCTCCAAAGTTAATTAATTTACTTTGAGTGCTTTGATATATTTTTATTCCTACAGTTTTTGAGCCTGTAAAAACAATTCCTTTAACTTTATCATTATCAACTAACTCTTGTCCTATTTCAGCGCCTTTACCTGGAGCATAGATAAGAACATCTTTTGGAATTCCTGCCTCATGTAGAATATCAACTAAATATTTTGCTGTTAATGGTGTTGCTTCTGCCGGTTTTAATATCACCGTGTTCCCACAGGCAAGTGGAGCGACTGTCATTCCACAAGCAATTGCTAGAGGAAAATTCCAAGGTGCAATAACACCAATAGGTCCAATTGCTTGTTTATCTTTATTTTTAAAAAGTTTAATCGCTTGTCTTGCATAAAAATTGATAAAATCTACGGCCTCATCAACATCAGCAAGGGATTCTTTAATAGTTTTTCCAGCTTCTAACATAATGATACTAGAGAGCTCGGCTCGTCTGATAGTTAAAAGTTCTGCAGCTTTTAATAAAATAAGAATTCTATTTGAAAGATTTTCCTTCCATTCTGATTTATTAAAAGCATTTAATGAAGAATCAATATAAGTTTTAAATTTTGATATATCTGTATGATAGGTATTTCCAATATGTGTTTTACCATCGGAGTTAGAAATTACCTTGATATCCCCTTCTGTTTTTAAAGGAAGAGATTTCTGTACAGCTTCGAATGTATTTAATACATCAGCTATATCATCTTTAAGAAATAAGCGTACTGGTTCAATATTAAAAAATTTTGGTGTGAGATATTGAACCTTTTTATCTAAAACTAGTTTTTTAGAAGCAATTTTATCTTGATGAGTTTGGGCCGGAGAAATAGTGTTCCCCATTTTTTTATGACTTCTCATTAAAGTTAAAAAACCGACCTGAGATGAGTTCTCCATGATCCTTCTCACTAAATACCCCATACCTACTAATAAATTACCTACAGGGATATAGTTTCTAGTTGCCCAACCCATTCTGGCCAAACCATTTGATAAGGCCGTATAGGTCATGTGAAGACATTGGTGTTCTATTACTGGAGATTGAGTAAACATGGTTTTATGTAATGCTCGAGCAAAACAATGGTCTAAAATGTTATGACTTGCTAAACAAAGTTGAACATTCTTTCCATTTTTTAATATTTCAAAAACAAGTTGTCTAAAATTTATATCACTTTCTTCTTTGTTTAAAAATTGTGGAGCAATAAAATTATGAGCGTTAGCTTCAACTGTCTCGGCATCCCAGTAAGCACCTTTAACGAGCCTAATTGGCATTAGAATATCTCTACTTTGAGCAAAAGCGATAACTTCTTTTAAATGGCTTGCTGAATCTCTTAAATAGGCCTGAACTACAATTCCAGTATGCTTAAAGTTTTTTAAATCTGGATTTGATTCAAGAACTTTTTTATAAATATTAAAAACAATATCTCTATACTCATAATGTTCAGCATCTATATTAATGAAAACATTCTTCTTGCTAGCTTCTATAAGTATTTTCGCCAATCGAGGTGAAACTTCATCATAAGTAGAATCAAAAGAATAAGATTTAAATCTACTGGCCAATGCTGATACTTTTATTGAAACATGCGCCTTTAAAATACCTGAATCGTTACTTTCGCTATTACTGAACTTGTTGGCCAATCCATTTATTAACTGTAAAACTGAATTTAAATAATTATCCGCTTCAGCGGAAGAGACAACTAACTCTCCAAGCTGATCTAGAGTCGCATCAATTTTTGCGACCTTGAGTGAATCTATTGTTTTTAAAGCTTGGTGAATGTTTTCACCTGCAATAAATCGTTTGGCTAAAAATCTTACCGATCGTCTAATAACTGCTTGAAGAAAATAACCCGGTAAAAAACTTGCTGAAACAATTACCAGTTTAGTGAGATAAACAATTTGTCTTGGCAAAGTTCTATTTTGACCTTTAGCATTTTTTCTTCTCGCCTCTTTTGAGTCATAGAGCATTCTCTTTAAACTTTCTAAGAAAAGACGTTTCACTTCAAACCCTTTCACATCATGATCTAGACAGCTAAGGGTCGCAATATATTTTAAAATATGAACTCTAATGATGGCATAATTTGCTGTCAAATTAAGTCCAAAATTACTCAATATCTCAAATAATGAATTCTTGTAATCATTAACATTTTTTACTAATTCATTTTTATAACTTTCAAAATCAGCTGCAAATTGATGATTATTTTCAATCTCTTTTAAGTCTATTAGTTCATTTTCTATCGTTACTTGATTGGATATTGATATTAAGTCTTTTGCATTTTTAAATTTTAATACATGTTCTTTTAATTCTGAATCTTTTGAATTAAAGCTCAGATAAATATGTTCTCTACTCAGTCTTTCACATCCTATATTTAATTCAGAATTAGTTGTATCAAAAAAGAATAATAAATTTAAACTAGATAGAGATAAAGGAAATATTGAAGAAACTTTGCCGTTAACTAGTGGCTTTAATTTTTTTTTAATTTTTGGTTCTATATCTAAATTTTTAAAAATTAATTTTTCATGTTCTTGATAATAATTAATTTTTATATCAACGTTATTAATAGAAATTATTTTCTGGCATAATTTTATGATACTCATAGTCAATTGCGTCCTTTAAAGTTCTCTAAAAATACTTCAAAAACTATAATAATCAAACATTTTACTCAAATATATAAAGTTGTTTGACGCATCGAAAATAGAGGCCTATTATTTTTATATGAAACAACTTATATTATCTTTATTAATGATATCTACTTTTATATCTGCTGCTGATGAAAACTATAAATTAATCGATTTAAAAGTATTAGTTAACTCTGGAAGTTTTGAAGAATTCTTTGTTCATATAGATGATATTAAACCAAGTGAAAGAAATGAAGAATGGGTAGAGCTCACATTAACATCTGTTAAAAAATACGCCAATCAATTAATTGAAAATGAACTCGTTAACAAAAAAGCATTTTCAACTTTTAAAAAACTTGCCCTTCATAATACTATCGCAAAAAAAGAAATTTTTATTTATAAATATTATCAAATCGCTACTGAGTATTTTAAAAAATGTATCGATGTTAGCTGTAAAAATGATCTCTATAGCTTTTGGAAGCAATCAGATAAAAACCATGATCTTGCTGCTAATCTTTTTGAAATTTTTAAATATAGACCACTTATTGATAACTGGCTTTTTGTAGAAAAAATGGTTCAGTCTTCTGTAAATGAATCCTATTGTGAAAAGCCAGAAGTTCAAAAAATTCTGCTAGAAAATTTAATTATCAAAAGAGAAAACTTAAATAAGCCCTATAACGAAGTTATTTCTGCCTATGTCAGCCCTATTTGTTTTAATAAGTTTAGTTACTTTCTTAAAGATATAGTAAAAAAGAATTTAGATTCTAAGGATGAAGCGTTCTTGATTCTAGTATCTAAAGGTGAGCTAACAAATTTTGAAAAAGACTTGTTCTACACAAGCTATATATTAGATCGTCCTCATCCAGGTGAATTATTCGATAAAGCTTGGTCAAACACGCTTAATCTAGCCTCATCTAGCATGAGACGATCGCGCTTAATAAGAGAATTTGAGAAGAATGAAATTGTTCCTGACTTACTTTTAGGTAGTAAGGATATTAAAAAAATTGATACAGTTTATGGCCTTATCAATGATAACTTTCCTGAACTAATAGACTACTATGCTAATACTTGTATTAATTATTTTAAAGGGACAAAAGTCTACTCAAAGGGCAATCCGACAATGAATTGTAAAACATTTTTCGGACACTTTAAAAATGCTAGTTGGTTAAGTAAGAACTATATTCAAAAATTTAATGAATTAAAATTACTTTAGATCTTTCGCCCAAACAGCAATAGCACCATTTTCTAATGCAGTTTCAGTCTTAACATAGCCGTGTGATTCGTTTAAAGAAATACCTCTGAAATTATCATTGGCACAGTAATTTATAACTTTGGATTTTTTCTGTTTTTTGGCAACTTTTTCAATAAAGTTTTTAATTTCGTGAGAATATCCGTTACCTTGATGAAGTAATTTTACTGGAGTACTTTTTGTTAGAAGTGTTTTACCTTCAGACTTTACAAAGACTGCTGCTACAATCTCAGATCCTACTTTCGCCGAGAATAGCTCCCAGCCACCAGAAATAAGCTCATTAATACCATCGACTGACCATTTGAATTCGACTGAATCAGAGAACGCTTCTACATCGTATTTATACGTATCCAATATGTCTTGTTCAGACTTGGAGTTGATAAATTTAAGCTTTTCAGACATAAACATTTTTTCCTTACTTTGAGCAACCAAATGCTCTTCTTCTATTTTATACCAACTTTATGTCCGCACAAAACAAGAATTAATTGCTTTTTACAGGAAGTGTAGAAATATAAGCCGCTAAGTCACTGATATCACTTGCTGATAGTTTTGACACAAACGGAACCATTTTTTTAGCATTTTTATTGGATCTTTTACCAGATTTGATAGCTGTTACTTGGGCCACAATGTACCAGTCGTATTGACCTGCGATCATAGGTGCTTTTTGAGATGATTTACCAAGCCCATCTTTACCATGACATGAAGTACATTTATTATAAAGTTTTGCTCCATTTACAGAATCAGCTGCAATTAAGTTGGTAGCAATTAAAACAAGTAAAATAACAAACAGCTTCATTAGTAAAATCCTCCAAATACCTAGACTTCATTTATAACATTTATATTATCATCTTGAAATACTTCAATAAACATTTGATGAAGTTCATCTAAAATTTCTTCTCGATACTCTCTATTATTAATGTTTAATACAATAAGTAAATCATCAATTTCAATTAACTCTACATTGATATTGTATTTGTTAAATACACTCGCATTATAATAGCTCAAACAATTCTTCACATTTTTAATTTTATCAACCAAACTTAAGCCACTATAAGGTCCATATTGATCTAAATCATAATTAAATTGATTTTTAGCATTAAGGGTTTCTTTGAAAAGTAATAAAACATCATGGTCTAAATTAATCTCAGTATTAAAACTTGGAGTTGAGTTATTATCCCTTAGAAAGTAATCAACCTCGCGTGGCGTTATCTCGAGAGCTTGATCAGTGTTTTTTCCCATTGCTAATAAACAAAGTGCTTCTAAAAAAATTCTATCGGATTCTATAAAACTGGAAGAATCGTAATATAACTCAGTTAATTTACCTTGATCCAAATTGATTTTATATTTTATTTCTTTAACTGAACTATAAGGGAGATCTATTGATTCAAATATTTCTGAATCCAAGCAGTGCTTAACCTCACTCATAATTTTTTTACTTCTTTTCGAGATGATATATTCCATAGCTGCTAATATAATGAGTTCTTTAATTCATGTAAAGTATTGACCGTTAGAACAGGAAGAGTTAATTAAATTAAATGAAAATTACTCACAAAGTCATAAACATTATTGGCCCTATGCCTATCGGTTACGTGGATGACTATCCAAGTATCATTGTTGATGGCGGTGATATTCATAAAGATATAAAAACTGTCATCACTCACCTTGGAGACTTTGATTCGGCCAAAAAGAAACCTGATATTATTCTCGATAAATTAAAAGATTACTCTGACTTCACTTATGCCTTAAGCTTATTAAATCCAAATGTAAGTACTATTCATGCCCATGGTTTTTTAGGTGGAAGGCCAGACCATGAATTTGGCAATTTCCTTGAAGCTTACCGATCTCTTGAAAATTTAAAAAATACAAAGATAAATTTCTATAATACGGATTCTTTATGCCAGACAACTTGTACTTCACCTGGAGAATATGAATTTAAACATAAGGGAACTTTTTCAATATTTAGCTTAAATAGACAACTGGTAACCCTTGAAGGAGACATTGATTATAAATTAAATAATTCAACGTTAAATCAAGCTTCAACTCATGGCCTAAGCAATAAAAGTAAGGGACTAATAAAAATTAAATGTATGGAACCTTTACTTATTTTTTTTAATTACAACTGAGCAGTAAGTAAAAGAAATTATACCTATAATAAGAACAATATAATTTACAGTTAAAAGACCTGAATAATTAAATATTCTATAGATATAAGAAAAAAATAAGGGTGCTATAGAAGTAGAAATAACCATTAAGGTAGAATCTATACTCTTAATAAATCCTAAATTTTTATTATTAAAACACTCTCCCATAAACGCCGCTCGAGCATTAGCGCTTAACCCTACACTAGCTCCTGATAAGGCCATGAATATATAACAAACTATGTCTCCATGAAAATAATCCATGACAAAAACGGCCAAAAGAAATGGTAAAAGGACAAAGGGTAAAAGTCTCCTTGCTGAAAACTTATCAATAATAAAACCACAGACAAAACTTAATACAATCTGAGCACTAGCGAAGGCCAAAAAAGCTCCCCCCCAAAGAGAAAGACTCCAATTATTATGTTCTCTAAAATAACCTTGCTGAAAGAATATCCCTGTCATTAAAAATGGGATCACAGTATTAGCAATACTGAGTAAATAAATAAAATGAGATTTAAAAATTTCACCTACAGACTTATTCTTTAAACCAACTTCCACATTTTCATTTTCTGGAAATAAAATAGTCTCATTAAATTTACCGAAATAAAAATACACCAGTGGTAAGTAAATAAATAATAAAGTTACAACAAAAAAGTAAGCTCCAAAACGCCATCCAAATTTAACTATAATAAAAGTAATAATTATGGGTAAAATCCCATGAGAAACAGCCCTACCTAGGCTTGATAAAGAAAGCGCCTTACCTCTATTATTTCCAAAGTTTTTAGATATATAAGTTGTCGCTACCAAAGTAATGGCAACCTGGCCTAAGCCTCTCATTAAGAAATAACTTAAAAATAAAGTAATAAGATTAAAAACATTGGCAAATAAAAGAAAAGAAAGCATTAAAGCAAACCCAATTACAAGAGACATGAATCGGACAGGTTTAACGTCTATGAACTTTCCAAAGACTGGCAGTAAGAGACTAGCAAAGAAAGTAGCACAGGAATATGCGAAGCTTATGGTTTCATTGGATAAATTGAGATCTCTTACTAGACCTTCATTGAAAAAGGAAAGCAAATAAGTCTGAGCAAAGCCACCAAAAAAAGCAAGTAGCAAAGTAAAAGTAATTTCTCTCGGGTGTTTTTTAAATAAATTCCACATGTTAAAGTAATTGTATGTCTAAAAGAATCTTTTTGATAGATATTCTAAGGTTTGTTGCAATCTTGTTGATGGTTATATTTCATCTTGCTTTTGACCTAAATGCCTTTAAATTAATTAATGTAGATTTTATGTCTACTTTTTGGTTTTGGCTTCCGCGTTTTATTGTTTTTCTTTTTCTCTTATGCGTAGGTATGAGCTTAAGAGTTGTTCACTTCCCTGAATTTAAACCGAATAAATTTTGGCCAAGGTTTGCAAAGTTATTATTTGCTGCTCTCTTAGTAAGTGCTTCTACTTATATAATGTTCCCAAAGCAATGGGTCTATTTAGGAACACTCCATTGTATAGCTCTTACGACATTAATGGCCTTACCTTTTATTAGACATCCAAAAGTTTCTTTGATCTTTTCGATTTTAATTCTTATCAGTATGTATCCAACTGGAATTAACTTTACTAATGTTGGTAAATTTTTTAATTCCAATAGTATGGATTTTATTCCCCCTTACCCTTGGTTTTCCATAGTCTTACTAGGAATATTTTGTAAAACCCTACCCATTGAAAATTTTGATATGCCTGAGGGAAAAATTAAAAGTTTTATCAAATGGTGCTCAGAAAAATCCCTTATCATCTATCTTCTTCATCAGCCGATTATGTTTGGTTCAATATCACTCATTTACAAATTTTTGCGTTAAATGCAATAAGTCAATCGCTTCATTTAATTGTCATAATATAGACAGTATGCAATATTAATCCCTCTGGAGAACACAGATGGATATGCTTAGTTATTTCAAGAAAATTGAAAAAACTTTAGGTGGATTAAAATTTGCTGTAGTAATTATTCTTTGCTTTGCTTTGTATCTAATAATAGGGACATTTCAAGAAAGTTATCATGGAGCAGAGTACGCCAATCGTTTAATATATAAATCATTGCCTTTTATGTTTCTGCAACTATTAATGTTTTTAAGTATCCTATTTGCGACAACATTAAGGCTTCCTTTAAAAAAACACCTCTATGGATTTTATGTTCTTCATCTTGGTCTACTTACTATTTTTGTTGGGTCATTTGTAACTTATAAAGCGGGAGTTGATGGTAATCTTACACTTATGCCGAATACTCCGACTCGTGAGATAGAAATGAGTAATTTTGAGTTTAATATTTATTTTGAAGATGAAAATAAAAAATACACACTTCCCCTGCCATATAATTCTTCTGAGACTAAGATTGATAAACAGTTAAGAAATATTAATGTAAAAAAGTTTCTTCCTTTCGCCTCTGAAGAAACAGAATGGGTAGAAAATAAAACAGAAGTAAATTCAATTTCCACACAATACAAATTATATAACGATAGATTTGCAGAAAAATTCTTCCTCTCCATGCATCCAGATAGTGATTATGAAACAACTTTAAAGTTGGGATTATTATCACTGCATTATATGCCACCAAATATGGCACCATGTTTCGCTAGTTCACCTAAGTCAGAAATGATTATATGGGATGCTAAAAATGAAATCTGCGAGACGCCCGAACAATTAGGGGCAACATTACAAACAGCTTCTACAAAAAATAAATTTCTTGTAATTAAAAAAGATAATGAATTTGTTTCTTTTTTTCCTGACCTGAGTCCACTTCCAATAGATAAGGATAAAAAAGTTATTGAAAATAGTCCTTATCGAATATTTTCACTTAAGTTATTCAAAGAAAAACCTCATCTCTTTTTATTTGGATCTTCACTTGCCTATTATGACAGTAATGATGAAAAATGGAGTTATACAATCATCGATAAAGATATCGAACTTCCTTGGATGGGATTTAAAATAAATACTCTCAAGCATTCTCAAACTCATTATCCAAAAATAATTCCTAAATATATAACCCCAATTCAAGATGGTGGAAAAATTATTGCCGGAAATAATAAGGCCGTATTATTAACCATCAATAATACAGATATATGGGTCACTGACAATAAGCCAATTAAAATTATGGAAAAGGATAAATCTATTGTTTTTAGTTTAGAAAATACTAAAGTAAAACTTCCCTATGAAATTGTTTTAGATAAATTTAAGATGGACACAGACCCAGGAACAAATAATCCCGCTAGCTACGAGAGTTTTGTAAGTTTATTTGATGGTAAAAAAACTCAAAACCACCATGTGTTTATGAATAATCCTATGAAATATAATAATTTTACATTCTATCAGGCAAGTTACTTTCCCGTACAAAACACTTATGGTTCCGTCTTTAGCGTTAATTATGATCCAGGGCGTCCTATAAAGTATTTTGGATCTCTTTTATTGATTTTAGGAAGTATCTGGCATTTTGTATTTAGAAATAGAAAAAGGAAAAAAAATGTTTAAAATAATTATCTTATTAATGAGCTTTAATCTTTTTGCATCGGACACATTTTTTTGTGGCCCTAACCTAGATTCACTTCCAGTTCAAAATGGTGGAAGAGTTAAACCTTTATCAGTTTTAGCCCTTGAAAGTTTCAAACATATTTCTGGAAAATCAACCATAACTGGTTTTGATTCAACTACGGCTTTTTGTCTTTTTTCTTTCTATTCACATGGAATTAAAAATGAAGACTTAAAACTTGAAGTTAAGATTGAACATCATAAAGTAAAAGAATTTCTAAATATAGATAAAGGTGCAAATGGAATTGATGCCTTTGCAGCAGTTCTTTTAAAAGATGATTTAAGAACCGAGTTAATGTTACAAAAAGAAAATGGTCCTTATAAAAAAGACCTTACAAAAGTTTTTAATAGAGTCTCTATATTTGAATCAATCATTAATGGTCAAGTTTGGACATTTGCTGAAAACATAGATAATAAAATTAACTGGGTACCACTAAATTCTTACGTTACAGAAAATAAAATAAAAGACATGAAACTTAAAAGCGAACAACCTTTCATCGCTTTATTTGAAAAAGCAAAAACTGAATATATTCAAATTGAAGGTGATGAATACCTAACAGAACTAACTTATAGGAAGCTACATCTTTTTTCTTGGGCCATAGTTGTGACCTTACTTTCAATTGTTTTACTAACGACAGTAAAAAATTCAACTCCTGCATTAATTTTTATTTTTATAAGCTTAGCAATGCAGACTACCGGATTAGTCTTCAGAGTTTTAATTTCTGGCAGGGCACCCATAACAAATATGTATGAAACAGTTATGTTTTCAGGATTTGGCTCCTTAATTATATCTCTAGGACTTTATTATTTTAATAAGAAAAAATTTTTCTTATACGCAGGACTTGCTTACAATTTGCTTTGCCTCATGATGATGATGTTTGCCAATGAAATGCTTGATAGTTCTATCTCACCTCTTGTACCTGTATTAAGAGATAATTTTTGGCTTTCAACTCATGTAACATGTATCATTTTATCCTATGCTGCTTTGGCCCTTAGTTGGATGCTTGCAAACCTTGTTCTCTTTAAACAAACCTTTTCAACTTTATCCTCATCAGAATTGCGAGAAGATATCGGCATCATTTATACCAGTGTAAAATGTGGTGTTGTTTTATTAGCGACAGGTATTATTCTTGGTGGTGTCTGGGCAGACTATTCTTGGGGTAGATTCTGGGGTTGGGATCCAAAAGAAACTTGGTCACTTATTGTATTACTGATTTATGTTGCTATAGCACATGGAAAATATACAAACTGGATTACAGATAAAGTTTTTCCGACTTTAATTGCCTCAGCATTTCTATCAGTTATGATGGCCTGGTTTGGTGTAAACTACATCCTTGCTAGTGGACTACATTCATACGGATTTAGTGAAGGTGGAGCTATCTTTTTAGGAAGTTTCTTCTTTGTACAGATTAGCTTTTTGATTATTGTTAATATAAAATTAAAGATAAGGACTTAATGAAAACTCTATCTTTTTTAATTATATTCACACTTATAGGCTGCACTAGTTCACCTGTTGTGCCATATACTGATTCTCTACCTAACTTTAAAGAAACAGCGGTACCTAAAGTTCAAAAAGAAATTGAACGCTATAGAATAAAATATAATGATCAAAATATCTTTAAAGATTCGTTTACAGCTGATGTTAATAATAAAAGCTATGAAATCAAAAAGCTAAAACGCCTTATTCTACATGTAGATAGAGATTATAAAATGCAAATTGACAAAGTTTATAATCTTAAAAAATATAGGGATTGGTCTTTATTTTTAACAGCAGTACCATTTCTATTATTTCTAAATAACTCTAGAACATATAACTTACTTGCCATGGGATTAGGTGTTGGTGGTTATGTTTATTTTGATTCTCAGATAAAAGAACAGAATTCACTTTTATTTGAAGATTATAATAGAAAACTTGAGAAAAACTTTTTCTACTATAAGGTTAATTTTTAAGGATCTCAATTATACTTGTAAGATTTCGCTCAATTGCCATATCTAATGCAGTTTTACCATCAGAATTAATAATATTTTTATTGGCCCCAGCTTGTACAAGTTCTTTAACGGCGGTTGGGAAATTACCTTTTTCAATTAAATACATTAATGAAGAATAGTTTTTCTCACCTTGAGAATCTAAATTACATCCATGATTAATACAAGATACTAAATTTGACAGATATGTATTATTAAAGTTTTTACATAGAGATAAGAGAGGTGTTAATCCTAACTTATTAGTTTCATTTGGATTGGATCTTTGTTGTTTAAATAAAAATTCAACTATATTATTATTGCCTTTAAGAGCATAATGAAAAATATTTCTAGAATCATTGTCTTTTAAAGTTATATCTCCTTGGTTATCTATACCTTTAAGAAATACATCGTAATTTTTTGAGCTTGCAATAAGCATCAATGGAGTTACTCCAGCTTTATCTCTTTGATTGAAATTTACAGGAAAAAATTCTTCATATAAATCATATTTTTTAATATCATCGATTGCATTATAAAAAGCGGTTCGCCCTTCTTTATTTTTAATCTCCAATGCAACATCATGAGACTTTAGAAGTTTTAAAAGACCGTTATCAATATTTACGCTCTTAAAAAAATAGAACAAAGAATGTTCACCTAATATATCAGTATTATTTATAAGAACATCTTTTTTGACAAAAAGACGGACAATTGATTCTTGGCCCGTTTTAATGGCTATATTTAAGGGTAACTTACCATTAGAAATTAAATTTAAATCAGCTGAATTATTTACTAATAATTTAATAAAATCACCCTTTTTTTTATCAATAGCGATGTGAATAGGGGTTTCTAAATTGGCATCTAGTTTATTAACTAGAGCATCATTTTTAATTAGCAATTGTAATATTTCAACTGTTGAGTTTTCTCGTATTGAATAATGAATAGGACTATTGCCCTCTTCATCTTGTTCATTAACATCTACACCATCTTTTATTAACTGGGATACTCTTTGAATGCTAGAGGATTTAATGGCCTCTACTAATTCTGTCGCATTAGAGGCATAAGATAAAATAAGAAATAATAATATAATTTTTTTCATCTATTTAAATTAATTGAGGCAGCCTAAGCTGCCTCAGATTTTATTATCTTAAAAATGGGTTTCTTGCTTGAGCAAAAAGTACTTTTGCCATTAAAACATCACCTTCAACTTCGTAGTGAGCTAAAAGTGATCCTTCAGTAATTTTTTGTGTCTTATAAAAACTTAACATAAAATTATTGATAATTGATTTGATTGTTGCATTTACTGGTACAAACCCTAAACCAAATCCCGCTAGATCTAATATACGTCTCGTTCTTAAAACCTTATAAGGCTTTTCAAAATCAAAAGCTAAAGAAGTTTTAGAAGAAAATTGGTGCTTGTTATCTACTAAGTTGTAAATTTGTCTTGCTCCCTGAACTTGAGCCTCAACAAAAGAGTAATTAAATCTTTTATTTACTTTATCATATTTTAAAAGGGTATCTTGTCTTAGTCTTTTGTTTGCGTTTCTTACGTTTACATAAAATTTATCAAATCCATATGTTTGCCAATTGGCTTGTGCAAATTTTGATTCTTGAAAATTCATCATATCAATTCTTGCTTCATAAATTGAACTCATTGCTAAATCGACTTCATCTTTAGTCATACCAAAATCAGCAGGCTCTAAATTTTCAAAATAGTATAACAGCATATTCTGGTGATATAATCTTTGTTCAACTACAAGTCTTTGTGTTGTATGAAGGATTTGTGAAATTGCATTTAGAACAGGTACTTCACTAAATATTTGTTGAGCTAACTTAAGAGCTTGATCAACAATTTCGTAAATTACCTTTTTTCTCCAGTAGAAACGACCATCATTTAGGTTTGCCACTAAAGCTAAGTCAAATGTAAGAAGAGCATTTTGAATTTTACCTTGAACATCTTTAAATAATTGGATGTTCGCAATTTTATCTTCAAGCTTCTTTGCATCCATGAATTTAATTTGCTCCATAGAATCAAAAAGTGATTGCTTGTAATCGTGATCTAAAACATCAACACTTTCATAACCTTGAGCTTCAAGAGTAGCTCTAATTTTATGTGGCTCAAGCT
>CAYGTU010000017.1:0-25490 GCA_964352945.1 uncultured Bacteriovoracaceae bacterium | reverse complement strand
TATTTTAAGTTTTTTTGCCGCATCAAGAATATGACTAACGCCAGAGTTGTAGGCGGTTATGGCTAAATCCCATCTTTTTAAAATATTATAATTTTCTCTAAAAAGTTTTAGCGCACCAAGGCTAGAAATATACACGTTATCAGTATAGTCGATACCTTTTTCATTTTTAAAAATGGTGGATCTAATAAATGGCATGATTTGCCAAATACCACTAGCACCAACTTTGGATTTTGCGTTTACATTAAAACTTGATTCTAAAAATGGAATAGCTATAAGTTCTTGAGGTAAATCAAATTCACTAATAATTTTTTTTATATTTTTTTGAAAGGGAATTGATCTAACGAGACCTCTTTTAAATGCATCTCTTTGACCAGTTTGTATGCGTAAATTTCTGGCAAGACTTTTCAGGTTTTTATTTCTTTCCTTTTTATTTTTAGGCAATTTAACTTTTGCTTCTTTGTAGAGAGCATCGAAATTATTTGATTCAGTTAATACAGAGACTTTAAGTCTATTGATAAACATTTGGGATAATTCAGCCTGTAAAATAAATCTCTCAATTTCATCTAGGCCCGTTTTTTCTAAATAAGTAAAATCTAGCACTTCATAAATTAAACGTAGAAAAAATTTATTATGAATGATTACTTGATTCGAATTATAGTTAGCATAAACATTTGTCCAAAAGTAAGTATTGGGATAAAAATTAGGCGGAATTTTAAAATCATTATTTATTCTCTTCTTATAATCATCTAAAATTGAAATTAATTTATTTTTTCTTACAACCGGGCTAGCAGGAATAACATTGAATTTTTTATTCTTAAATGGTCTTAATGTTAAGTTAACTTCGGTGTTACTAGCGAGAGTTTCAAAGGTAAATGAATAGGCGTTCAATGATAATAATAAGAGTAAAAATATCATAGCTGACTTAGTACTTCTATTGCCTTTGTATATCCTCTTTCTATGGCATAAGAAGAAGTAGAAGGATTCATTGAGAAAGAGTTAGCAAAAAACATTTTAAAATCATGATGATCTGGGCAGATATCGATATGTTTGATATGTCTTTTGAAACTTAATTTTTTCTCTAAAATTGATGTAATTTTTTTTCTATGCTTATCATCAAGCTTTTCAGCTTTTAAATAATCATTAACAGTATCGATTATATCGGCTGCTGTAGCTCTTTTCGCTCTATTTGCAACAATCTTTTTCTGTATTAAAAGGTATATTGATTGAATCACAATTGAGGTGAGTCCGTAATTTGCAAGTGATCCAATTTCATCGTGATAATGATAAGGAGTATGCGTCCAAGAACTAATAATACAGTCACATAAATTATCTTCGGCCACGTGAGTTGAAAGCGTTTCTCTTATTTCCCCATCAATATAATAATCAATCTGATTTGTTTGCTCATTTTTTATTGGATAAGGAACATAAAAAGGAGGAACACTCATTGAGGCTGCGATTGCATCAGATATTTTAGTTCCAGTATAGTACTCACTTGTCGAATCATGAGATGGATTGGGATAATTATACTTACTAAAAATAACCTTTCTGGAATGATCCAATTGTGTCGCGACTATAAATAAGTCCGCTTTATATTCTTCAAAGGTATCTTTTCCATCTAAAACATTTTTTAAGAGATATTCTCTACAGCCTTCTGTTGAAAAAAAACCAGAAAAACTCGTTATAGGTTTTAAAATTTTTCTAATTACATATGGAAAATCTTCAAATTGTTCAATTTTGTCTGATCTTAAGTTAGCAGCTCTTCCTTTGTGAAGATGGAACATCTCCTTATAGCCGATTCCTTTTAGCCTGCTTTTCTCACCCAGGGTTGCATTAATTATTTCTTTTGGAGTATATCCTGAAGCCAAGTAGATACAGATCATTGCACCAGCACTAGAACCTACGTAAGTAGAAATTTCCAAACTATTAGTTAAAACGCCTTGTCCTTGAAAATTTTCATTGTTTTTAAAGACAAATCCAAGCTCATTTAAAGCAAGGGCCACACCCAAGTGCCACGCCGCAGCTTTAACTACACCACCAGATAATACAAGGGCTGTTTTACGATTTGAGAAAGTGGAGAGATCTATTTGTGACATAGGGAAATTATAAGCTAACTATTTGAATTAAATAACAATATTTTGCTAAAACTCTAAGTTTTTTCTATTATAGTATATATAAGGAGTTTTAATGCAAAACCAAGAAGAATGGTACAGTATAAATGAATACCAAACTGTAACTCAAAAGTCAGATTCAACTGTAAGGCGATATATTAAATCAGGTAAAGTTGAATCAAAATTTGAAGAAGGTAAATATCTGATCAAGGGAAAATTTTCTTTAGGTCATTCTGGAAAAGTAAAAAAACTTGAAATTGAAAACAGGTTTCTAAAAGAAGAAGTTGCAGAATTAAGGATGCTTGTAGATTTATATGAATCAAAACTCAATTAAATTTTTATTTTCATTAATTTTTTTGCTTATATCTGCAAATTCATTTGCCTATAATAGCATGAGAACATGCACGATTTTACCAATTACAGACTCAGTAAATGGCGCAATCGGTTTTGAAGTTTTTCAAGAAGTTGAAGAATACTTATTAAATTCATCATGGTGTAAATATACTTCTAATTCAGACATTCTAAATATTTTTACAAAATATCAAACGAGTTTAAAAACTTACCTTAAAGATCCCAAGGTAGTTAAGGTTATTGCAGATAAATTAAATGTAGGATCAATAATAAAAATTGATTTAGTAAGTAATGTAGAAGGAATAAGAGTTTCACTAGACATCATTGGTGACAATGGTGAAGATCTTTACTTTCGAGAAGTAATACTATTAAAAGAAGATAGAATTCCTGTTATTGCACAAACGATTATAAATTGGCTTAACGTCTATGAAAAAAACATTCCATACGACGGTCTTATTATGGGCGTATTGGGAGATCAAATTACAATCGACTTTGGAAAAAGAGTTAATGTTTCGGTTGGACAGGAAATTATTGTAAAAAGAGAAGTTGGAAAAAAGAAGCACCCACTATTAAAACAAATTGTATCTTGGGAAACAAAGTTAATAGGTATCGGTAAAGTAGTTTCATTATCTACGGATCAATCAATTGCGATGATAAAAACATATCATTCCGGTGTGAAGTCAAATTTACAGGATTGGGTTATTTTAGAAAAAGATAAGCCTATCTTTAATAGAGATCGCTTTGACGAAGAGGATACAGATTCTTTTGGTAAACTTGGAATTGTTTCGATTGGGTTAAATTTAGCGGACACAATTTTAACAAATTCTGTAAGCTCTAGTAATGAGTGGAATAAAATGATTTTTGGCATCAACGCTGAAGCGGAAATGTGGATAACAAGAAATTATTTAGTGTTAACAGAGTTTTCTAGAAACTTTGGAAAACTTTCAAAAAATAAAGGTAATGCTGGCTCAGATACTGTAGGCGTGCAACCCGGAAAATTTAAATTAATGGGTGGTTATAAATATTTACCGTTAGGCTTTTTTAATGGACCACAATTTGATTTTTACGGTGGTTATAGTTGGTATAGTTATACAATCGATAAAGATTCTAGTGATGGGTTAGGAGACTTTGGGGTTTCTGGATTTTCATTTGGAATTCGCGCTAATGCTCCAATATATGAACAATTTAGAATTTTTCTGGGCCTTGAAACTTTGCCATTTGCTAAATTTGATAATGAAAGCGGAGTTTATGGAAGTGCCAACAAAGTTAATACTTTAGAATTTGAATTTGGTGTTAAGTACCAATATAGTCCAAGAATTACTGTTGATGGATCTTTTGAAATAACAACTAGTAAAGCTACCTTTGATAACACTTTGTCTGAAGTTCAGATGAAATCTAATACGATACGTGTCGGCGCAAGCGTAAATTTTTAAAATGAATATATCAAGTTATTTAGAATTTTTAGCAAATTGGATATGGGGATATCCTCTTCTGATTTTTTTAACGATCGCAAATATTATTCTATTAAGCTATTCAAAATTTTTACCTCTTCGATATTTTTCTAAATCTTTTACTATTCTAAAAAGATCGGGCGGAGATGGTGTAAGTTCATTTGAAGCATTAAGCAATGCTTTAGCTGCTACAATTGGTCTGGGAAATATTTCAGGCGTTGCTGTTGCTTTAGTTCAAGGCGGTCCAGGAGCTCTATTTTGGATGTGGGTTACAGCTTTTGTCGGAATGAACACAAAATTTTTTGAGACTTCGGTTGCGGTGATTTATAAAGGAAAAAACTATAAAGATGAATCAGCCGGTGGAGCAATGTATGCGATAGAAAAACATTTTAAAGGTCCTTTTAAGATGTTCGCTTATCTTTTTTCTGTATGCGGTCTAATTGGTACACTTTCTCTTTTCCAGATTAATCAAGTAAGTGAATATATAAACTCAAATTATAATATTAGTAAATTAAGTATTGGAATATTTTTTGCTGTAATTGTTTTCTTTATACTAGCGAAAGGAATTAAAGGAATTTCACGTGTCACTTCTAAGTTAGTACCACTAATGAGCGTTATATATATTTTATCTTGTTTCGTTATAATTGGAACTAACTTTAAAGTTTTACCTGAAGTAATTATTTCTATATTTAAAAATGCTTTTAATCTCTCAAGCGTAGCGGGAGGGGTTACGGGTTATGCTCTCATGAGTATAATTAGTGCCGGGGTAAAGAGAGCGACATTTTCTAATGAGTCAGGACTTGGAACAGCTCCTCTAGCACACTCTGATACAAATTTAGATGAACCACTTGAAGAATCTATTGTCTCAATGCTTGGGCCTTTTTGGGATACGATTGTTATTTGTAGTTTAACCGGATTTGCCATTTTATGTAGCGGAGTAAATTTACTTTCAGGAGAATCAGGTATTCTTTTAACTACAAAAGCCTTTGAATTATCCCTTCCTGGATATGGAAAAGATATCTTGGGTATATCTGTTCTTTTATTTTCATTTTCCACAATGATAGGAATGGCCAATTATAATAAGAAATGTTGGGATTTTGTTTTCAAGGGAAAGTGGTTTTTTAATGATCGAGTATATTTAGTATTATACTCAATAACTATAGTTATTGGCTCTGTAGTTAAAATGAAAAATGTAATTAACTTAATGGATTTTATGTATGCGTTAATGGCATTGCCAAACATATTAATTACAGTGTATTTTGCCAAAGAAATAATGATAAAACTCAAGGCTTATGAGCAAAAAAACTAAAGAATTAGAAAATTTAATAATTAAGCATAAAGAACTTTATTATGCTGGAAACGCCATCATCACAGATGAAGAATATGATCTACTTGAAGATGAATTAAGAAAAATAAGTCCAAATAGCGAAGTTTTAAATTTAGTTGGTTCCACAAAAAAAATAGGTAAAAAAATTAAACATGCTAAGAAAATGCTTAGCCTTCAGAAAACATATATAAAAGAAGATTTAGAGTCCTGGATCGAAGGTAAAGAAGCAATTTCAACTTTCAAGTATGATGGAAGTTCGTGCTCGTTAATCTATGAGAATGGTAAGCTAACTATTGGGAAAACTCGTGGAAATGGCTCTGAAGGTGAAAATATAACAGATAAGACTCTGCTCATTACAAATATTCCAAAGTCAATTTCTGATAAAGGCAATATTGAAATTCGCGGTGAGATTATATGTGATGAAGAATCTTTTTTTTCACTGACCAAAGAAATGGTTCAATTAGGCCTTGATAAACCCCAGTCGCAGAGAAATATTGTAGCGGGCTTACTAGGACGTAAAGAAAATATTGAACTAGTAAAACACTTAAAGTTTTTTGCTTTTGAGTATTTAAAAGACAAGAGAGATTTTAAAACAGAAATAGAAAAATTTAAAAAATTAGAAAAACTCGGCTTTGATACACCAGAAGTTACCATTCATAAAAATGGTTTAGATTCCTCAGCTTTAGAAGCAGCACAAGATTTTATTGAAAATGGAAATTATTTAATTGATGGTTTGGTTTTTAGTTATAATGATTTATTACTTCATGATAATTTAGGTGAAACGGCTCATCATCCACGCTATAAAATTGCATTTAAATTTCAAGGTGAAGCAAAAAATACAAAAATTATTTCCATTGATTGGGGTGTTTCTAGAAATGGTATTTTAACCCCAGTTGCCAATGTTGAACCGGTTGAATTAAGTGGCGCCATGATTGGAAAGGTGACTCTTCATAATTATGGATTGGTTGAATCTTTTAATTTAAAATCAGGTGATGAGATTAAGATTATTCGTTCCGGTGAAGTCATACCCAAATTTTTAGAAGTAATTAAAAGTTCTAAAAAGCAATTTCAAATTCCGGAGAACTGTCCAAGTTGTGAAGAAAAATTAAAAATTCAAGATATAAGACTATTATGTACAAATCCATTTTGCCCCGCTCAAGGTAAGCAAAGAATTCTTCATTACCTTAAAGTAATGGGAGTTGAAGATCTGTCAGATAAAAGATTAGATCAAATGTGGGAAAAGAATGTGGTAAAAGATATTAAGGATATCTATAAATTAACGATAGATACTCTTTTAACTCTAGATAAAACAAAAGATAAATTAGCTAATAAAATTATTCAAAACATATCAGGAACTAAAGAAGCGGATTTAGTAACTTTTTTAGCTAGTTTTGGAATAAGTGGAACTGGTAAGAATACAAATCACAAAATTGTTGATGCAGGCTACAACACACTAGAAAAAATTCTTTCAATATCTATTGAAAACTTGAAAGATGTTGAATCTTTTGCAGAAAAATCAGGAACAGACTTTAAGCAAGATTTAATGGTTTTAAGCCCGCTTATTAAAGAGATTGGAAAGATTGTAAAACCCAAATTTAATGAAGTTGTTAAAAATAATACATTAAATGGTAAATCATTCTGTATTACAGGAACTCTTTCTATGAAAAGAGGAGATCTTCAGAATATGGTTAAAGAGAATGGTGGAAAAGTTGCTTCTGCTGTCTCTAAAAATTTAGATTATCTAATAACCAATGATAAGGCCTCTAGTTCTTCTAAATTTAAAAAAGCTCAAGAGTTAAATATACCAATAATTACCGAACAAGATTTCTTTAATCTTTTAAATCAATAACATATAGATTTCTACTTTTTTCTCAACTTTGCACATCTCGAGATGGAGGGGTGTTATGGTAAAGAGAGCTATGTTTATTTGTCAGAATTGTGACTTTAGTGCACCAAAATGGCTGGGTAAATGTCCTGGTTGTGAAGAATGGAACACTTTCAAAGACTCATCAAGTGATTTTAAAACAAGAAAAAATAAAAAAACTTTAGAGACACAAGCTAAAGTTCTATCTGAAATTCCCAATATTTCTTATAAAAAGATGAAATCAGGTATAGGTGAATTTGATAGAGTGCTAGGAGGCGGTATAACAGAAGGTTCTCTAATCTTGCTAGGCGGAGAACCGGGAGTAGGTAAGTCCACACTTTTAATGGAGGCTTGTGGAAAACTATCACAATTAAATAAGGCTAAAATTCTTTATGTATCAGGAGAAGAGTCAATTGAACAAGTTGCTGATAGAGCGAGGAGGTTGAACTTAGAATTAGAAAATATTTTTATACTAAACGAAACATCGTGGCAAAAAATTTTAGAAAATATTAAATATTTAAAGCCAGCATTACTAATACTAGACTCAATTCAAACAACTGTTACTGAGGAATCTAATTCTGCAGCAGGCTCAGTTTCTCAAGTACGCGATGTCACTTATGAATTAATGAATCATGTTAAGGCCACTGGTTTGAGCTGTATTGTCATCGGACATATTACAAAGGATGGAATGCTTGCTGGTCCTAAAGTTCTCGAGCATATGGTAGATACGGTATTAAATTTTGAAGGAGATAAAAAAACTCATTATAGATTTTTACGTTCAATAAAAAATAGATTCGGAAGCTCCTTAGAAGTTGGAATCTTTGAAATGAAAAACATAGGGTTAGTAGAAGTGAAAAACCTATCGAAATGCTTTCTTGATGAAAATTATGATAAAAGTTATGGCCGCGCAATTTCGTGTATATTAGAAGGTTCAAGACCAATATTTGTTGAGGTTCAGTCTTTAGTTATAGAAAATAAATACGCTAATGGCAGAAGAATTTCTCAGGGTCTGGATCAAAATAAACTTTCAGTGATAATAGCAGTAATTGAAAAATATTTTAATATTTCCATATCTATGTTTGATGTGTTTATCAATATAGCGGGTGGATATAAATTAAAAGAAAGAGATGCTGATTTGGCCATAATCATATCGATCTTAAGTTCTCTAAATAATTTTTCTATTTCTCAAAATGCTGTCTTTCTTGGTGAGATAGGACTTGCTGGGGAAATTAGGCCAATTCCATTTTTGAATGCCCGATTGAATGAAATTAATTTATTAAATTATAAAGATGTTTATATTTCAAATAAATCAATAGAAGAAATTCCCAATAATGTTAACCTTAATTTATTAGGACTAAATAATGTCTCAGAACTTAAAGATATTTTTTTTAGTAAATCTTAGATATTACTTCTTTCCATTTTGAATACTTGTATTGAAAGTAATCTCTTTTCTTTAAAGGGATAAACTTTTTATCCAGTTTCCAAGTTTCTTTAAGTTGGTCCAAGTTAAATTTACCAAGTTGTAAAAGTGCTCCAAGACCAACTCCATAGGCTGTGGTCTCGATAACTTTGGGTCTGATAATTTCTAGGTTGGAGTAGTTTGCCTGTAATTCCATGAGGTAATTATTTGAAACGGCACCCCCATCTACTTTAAGCTCAGTTATATCTTTTCCAATATCTGAATTAAAAGCACCGATCAAATCATTAATCGACATTGTAATTCCTTCAAGAGTTGCATGAATTAAGTCATTGTTATTTGTTCCTCTTGTAAGACCAAGAATTGATCCTCGAGCTTCTGGTTTCCAGTGAGGTGAGCCAATACCTGTAAAAAAAGGTAGAACAAAAAGATCTTTAAGGTCATCAAGGTTTATAATACTTCTTGCAAGGGCCTCAGTTTCACTGGCGTTTTTGATTATTTTTAAATTATCTCGAAGCCACTGAACAGCGGCTCCAGCTATATAGGTACTTCCTTCTAAAGCGTAAATTGATTGACCATTAAGTTTATAGGCCACAGTTGTTAGAAGTCCATTGTTTGAGAAAACAATTTCCTCTCCAGTGTTTAATAGTGCAAATGCACCAGTGCCGTATGTGCATTTCATTTCGCCAGCATTAAAACAGCTCTGACCAAATAATGCCGCTTGCTGATCACCGAGGATACACATAACAGGAATACCATCAGGTAAAAAATTTAATCCTTTGGTTTTTCCATAGTCATAAAAACTATCTTTTATTTCGGGTAAACATTGTTTTGGTATTGATAAAAACTCAAGAAGCTTATTGTCCCATTCTGACGTCGCTAGATTCATTAATAAAGTTCTTGAGGCATTTGTGGCATCAGTGTAAAACGATTCACCAGAGGTAAGTTTATAAAGTAAATATGAGTCGATAGTTGATAATAGTAAATCATCACTTTTTAAAGCTGATTGTACATTTTTAGAATTTTCTAAAAACCACTTCATTTTAGTTCCACTAAAATAAGGATCAAGTGGAAGGCCTGTAATATTTTTAAATCCAGATTTTAAATACTGATCATTTGAATTCTTGCAGAAATCAGATGTACGTCTATCTTGCCATACAATTGCTTTTTCAAGTGGCTTACCTTTTCTATTATAGGCACATGTAGTTTCTCTTTGGTTAGTAATACCTATGGCCAATATATCACTTGCTAAAATTTTATATTTTTGAAATACGTCTTTTGTACTTAATTCAATACTATTCCATATTTGATCAAGGTCATGTTCAACCCATCCTGGTTTTGGAAAGTGTTGTTCAAACTCTCGGTTACATTTTCCCACGAGCTCTAGTGTTTCTGAATCTATAAGTAGAGCTGTACTTCCAGTAGTTCCTTGATCTATGCATAAAATATATTTACTCATTAGCTTCCTTAAAATTTGATTATAACTTTTGGGTCATCAACAACAACTCCAACCATATATCTCCAGTAGATAGAAATATTATGGTTAACTATTTTCATAAAAAAAGTTGATAAAAATACAATAATAAATAATAACAACATGAACTCAACCAGAGTCTGTCCACTCTCTGAAGTTTTGTGGTCAGCATCAAACTTTCCACTAAATAAACTGGAAGAAAAGTGGATAAATTCTTTAAATAGTGTTAATAAGTTATTGTTCATATTGATACATTAATTATCTAATTTTTTACGAAGCTATTAAACATGAAGAAATATTTTCCAATTATCATAATAACTATTTTTATACTCACTGTCTCCGCTCTAAGAGAGGTTTTGGTGTTTTCTGATACAACTGCAATGCATATTAGTAAAGAATCAGTGAAGGCTGATTTTTATAATAGAGTTTTTCAAGATGCTCAAATTGACTTTCCAACTAAATCGATCAAGTTAAGTGAGATTAAAGAACAAATTGTTATTATAAGCTTCTGGGCCAGCTGGTCTGATCCGAGCATTATTAACTTAAACAATTTAGTAGAACTTGGAAGAAAACACAAAAAAAAGATTAAAATAATTTCCATTAATACTGACGATGACAAATCTGAAATTGAATTAAATCAACTTCAAGAAAGATTTGGAGATAGTTTAGAGATAACACTGGATGAAAATGGTCATTTAGTTGATATCTTCAAGGTTTCTTCAGTTCCATTTACCTTAATATATTCAAAAAATAATTTAGTTCAAATAAGTCAAAATGATTCATCAATAGAAATGAATTCCTTACTAAATTTATTAGCTAACAAATAGCTAATATTTGACGGAATTATTTGCCAAAAAACCTATCTATATTAAGCGAATGCTTATTAGAGTCCGATAAATAGACTGAAATTTATGAAGAAATTTTCTCTAATCTATATTTTTATTATATGTATTTTCATCTCATGTATGAAAGCAACAAATGATCCAACGATACGCTTTAATAACAATTCAAGCTCTGGAAATTTAATTACCTTGGATATTGCACTTGGTTCAAATCATAGTTGTCATTTACTTCAAAAAAATTCAAAAAATATTGTTAAATGCCTTGGGAATAATGCAGTTTCAATTGGCTATAAAGGTTATATAGGGACGATAAAAGATCAACGAATAGGTTCTTTATCAGAGCTGCAAGGTTCAAAAACTGAAGTAAAACTAGGAACTGATTCTTATCCGATTCATGTTGAAGTATTCGACCAACAAGCTTGTGCAGTATTTAGTAATTATAAATTAAAATGTTGGGGAGATGGGGCTTCAGGTGGCTTGATGAATGAAAGTTTTAATAGCCTAGGTTTAAATATTTCTGATATGGGAGATAATCTTCCCTATATTAATTTAGGTGTAGGTAGAACAGTTAATAATAGTATTGAAGTAGATCAAGCAATTACTATTGGAACAAATTATGTTTGCGTTATTCTTGATAATGATTCATTAAAATGTTGGGGCGAAGGATTGTATGGTCGACTTGGGCTTAACACAATTACTGATTATGGATCAAGTGCCGGAAGTTCAGGTGATAACATTCCAAACGTTAATTTAATCAGTGGTGCCCCTGTTCAAATTGAATCGGGAAGTACACATACTTGCGTATTATTTAGTGACGGATCCGTAAAATGTTGGGGAGATGGGGCTTCAGGAAAAACTGTTCAAGGAAATCAAACCGACTTACTTATACCAAGTGCTCTCTCAATTGGCACTGGTTTATTCGTATCAAAAATTGCACTTGGCTATAACCACTCATGTTTTCTTTTAACAAATGGAAATGTTAAATGTTGGGGTGACGGTGCCTATGGGAAATTGGGCAAAGAAAACATGTTGGATTTGGGAGATAGTCCTGCTGAGCTTGGGGATAATAATGCGTATATTGATTTAAATGGCGAAACCGCTATAGATATAGTTAGCTCAACAAATTCAACTTGTATAATAACTAATAATTATACTGTTAAATGTTGGGGTTATAATTTTTCTGGCCAATTGGGCATAGGAAGCAATCAAAATATTGGAGATGCGGTAAATGAGATGGGCTCATATCTCATGCCTGTCAATTTAGGAACAGGTAGGTTTGCAGTAAAGCTTTTTAAGGGTTATGGAAATTACTGTGCAAAATTAGATAATGATGATGTTAAGTGCTGGGGAAGTAATAGCTTTGGAGTTTTAGGATTAGGCCATGATTTTGATATTGGGGCATCTCCAATTTCAATGGGAGATAATTTAGCTCCACTGGAGCTGGGAGCAACAATTCAAACAATTTCATCTGGTGCAAATGTTGCTTGCGCTCTTTTAGATACTAATAAAGTTAAGTGTTGGGGAGATGCAAGTATTGGTGAGAGGGGTAATGCTGAATTAATTTTAGGAAATGAATCTTCAGATATTTCATTATACCCAACAATAGATCCTGGATATGGAAATTATTTTACTTCAATTAAATCACTAAATTATACTAATTGCGGAATTTTGGATAATGGTGAAATGCTATGTTGGGGTGAGGCAGGAATGGGACTTCTTGGTTATGGAGGTAACTATGATCAAGGTAATGAAAAAGAAACAAGTGGAGAAAACTTTCTCAGAGTTCAGTTGGGAGAAGGAGTAACTGTTAAAAGCTTTTCAATTGGGATGGAAAATGTATGCGCGATACTTGGAGATGATACTTTAAAATGTTGGGGTGAGGGAGATCAAGGTGTAAACGCTCAGGGAAATACTACGGACCTCGGAACAACTCCTGGCGATATTGGAATCTCATTAAGTCCAGTTGATTTGGGCTCTGTAAGTTATCCTGTTCAAGTCGAAGTTGGGTATTATCATGCTTGTGTTCGTTTTGAAAATGGGAATGTGAAATGTTGGGGTTCAAATACTGGTGGAGAATTAGGGCAAGATTTATCCACAGCTACAAAGTTAGGATTAACATCTGGCGATGTAAATGACAGCCTTTCTCCAATTAATTTGGGTATAGGTAAGAAAGCAGTAGATATATGTTCAGGGGTATTATTTAGTTGCGCACTTCTTGATGATAGCACTGTTCGTTGTTGGGGAGATGGTCTAAATGGTAAAACAGGACAAGGATCAACATTAGATTATGGTACAAATATAAATTCAATTTTATCTGCTAGTGATGTTGATCTTGGAACGGGATTTATTCCCACTGATATTGAATGTAAATATAGTCATGCCTGTGCAGTTAGTTCACTTGGTGAATTAAAGTGCTGGGGAGATAATTTTGATAGTCAATTAGGCAATGGAAGCTCCATTGATGTTGGGTATGCAGCTGGTCAAATGGGCAATAATTTAAATAAGGTTAACGTTGGAAGTAATAGATTTGTAAAAAAAGTATTTACTGGATTTTCATCAACGTGTGTAATTCTAGATAATGATCTTGTTAAGTGCTGGGGAGAAAATCTTAATGGAGTTCTTGGTCTCGGCCACGATTATACTGTAGGTGATCACCCTTTTACAATGGGCGATAATTTAAACTATGTGGAGATTGAATGAAGATATTTAATCTCATAGCTATACTCCTATTTTTATTTGCTTGCGCCAAAGATGAAAGTTCATCAGGTGGCTCTTTAATAAATACTTCAAATATTAAAATCGAACTTGGACGGAATCATTCATGCTATATAAATTATGATAACTCTTTTCCTAAACGAAGAGTAAAGTGTTGGGGTACTGGTTCCTCAAGTTTGTTGATGACGAATAATGATCATTTTGGCGACGATACTTTTGAATATATTGAAGATGCACCAGCGATTGATTTGGGATCTAACTTTGTACCTAAAGAAGTCTATCGAGGACAGTATTTTACATGTGTTATTAGTACATTAGATAAGTTGAAATGTTTTGGAGTAAACACAAGTGGCCAACTTGGTTATGAAGACACAGATTTTCGAGGAGACCAAGAGTCAGATATGGGATCAAACTTATTTGAGGTTGATTTAGGATCTTCAAGAACCGCACTAGCACAAACAAATAATTATAAAATGGCGATGGGAATTGCTCACGCTTGTATAATTCTTGATAATAATGAAGTTAAGTGTTGGGGAAATAATTTTCACGGACAACTTGGAAATGATTCAGTAGATAATTTGGGCGATAACACTAGTGAGATGGGGGATAATTTATTAAACGTTGATTTAGGGTCCAATACAGCCAAAGCGATAACCGCAGGAGCTTATCATACATGTGCAATCTTGGATGATGATAGTGTTCTGTGTTGGGGGTATAATAATTATGGACAACTCGGACAAGACGATACCGTAAACATTGGAGATGGTGTGGGTACGCCCATGAGTGGTGCTGGGGTTGTAGATTTAGGAGTAGGGATTTCAGCAAAGCAAATTGCCGCAGGCTCTTATCATACATGTGCAATTTTAAGTAATGATTCTTTAAAATGTTGGGGCTTTAATGGTTCGGGACAACTTGGGCAAGATAGCACAACTAATGCTGGAGATGGAATTGGTATACCAATGGGTACTTTAGCAGCAATTAATCTTAGTGGAAAAACACCTTTGAAATTATATGCTCATGATCAAAATACTTGTGTTATTTTTACTGATAACTCTCTTCGTTGTTGGGGAGATGGTTCTAATGGAAAACTAGGAAATGAATCAACGGTTAACATAGGTGATGGTATCGGCGCATCCATGAGTTCATTAACTGATATTAATCTGGGTTCAGGTAGAACTGCTATCGATGTGTCCATGAGTAATGAAGGAATCTGTGTAAAGTTAAATAACAATCAATTTAAATGTTGGGGAAGCAATACTTATGGTCAACTTGGACTTTCTCATTCAAAAACACTTGGTCCAAATTCAGGAGATTTAAGTAGTCCACTGACAATTATTCCACTTGAGAAAAAACAAATATCTCAATTGAAATTTTATACTACAAATGGTTGCGCAATTTTTTCTGATCAAAAGTTAAGATGTTGGGGTTATGATAATGCTTCAGGAAGAATTGGTTGGGAGAGAGATCAAGGCAATACTTCAAATAGATCAAGTAAAGATTATGAGATGCTTTTACTAGAAGAAGCAGGTAACGAAGTTGTAGATTTAAAAGTTGGACTTGATTTTGCTTGCGCCCTTTATGAAAATGAAAAAATAAAATGCTGGGGAACAGGTTCTTATGGAAAACTTGGAAATGAGAGCACTCTTACAGTAGGGTCAAGACCCTCAGATGTTTTACAAATGGATTATGTGAATCTGGGTGCTGGTAGGACAGTAAAAAAAATAACACTAGGTACCTATCATGCCTGTGCAATTTTAGAAAATGATAAAGTTAAATGCTGGGGAAATGGTTTAAATGGTAGGTTGGGATATGATTCAATTAATCATTTAGGAGATGATGTTGGTGAAATGGGCGACAGCTTACCTGAAGTTGATCTTGGTGCAGGGTATGTGGCAGTCGAAATAGCCGCAGGAGATGATCATACTTGTGCAATCTTAGATAATGATGAAGTTAAATGTTGGGGTGATAATACATATGGAAAATTGGGAACAGAATCAACAACTAAGATTGGTGATGGTGTTGGAACTTTTATGTCATCTTTGACAGGAGTGAATTTAGGTTCAACTGCTAGTCCAGTTTCACTTTCTTTGGGTAGCGATCATACTTGTGTTTTATTTGAAGATGGAAAGGCAAAATGTTTTGGATTAGGCTCTTACGGTAGGCTAGGAAGAGGAGATACAATCCCAATTGGAGATAGTGTTGGTGAAATGGGAGAAAGTTTAATTTATGTAAATGTTGGTTATGAGTTAAATATTATGAAAATTTCATCTGGTTTGGCCCACACCTGTATGCTCTTAAGTAATAACAAATTAAAATGTTATGGTTCGGCTTCTCAGGGACAATTAGGTATTGGGTCAACTTTATATCAAGGAGGAACTGCTTTAAGTATTGGAAATAGAGCGAAATATGCTGATTTTGGTGGACCGAAAGTTATAAACTTTTCAACAGGCTCTTATCATACCTGTGCTTATCTTAGTAACGATCAAATAAAATGTGTCGGTTTGAATTCTTCCAATCAACTTGGTGATAATTCTGGTAATAATTATGGAGATAATTATTTTTCCAATGGTAAGTTTATTCCTGAAGCTAAACGTTAATAGCGAAGTTATTTCCCCAGCTATAAAATATTTCATCTACACTCTTACAATCAAATATTGAAAAACGAGCATCCATTCCAACTTGAATTGAACCCTGATTCTTAAAATTAAGTGCATGAGCAGCATTTAAAGTTATTGAACTGACGGTTTCGGCAATGTTCATTTGTAAGTTTTTAGCTGATATTGAAGCAAGCAAGACCAAATTATCACAATGACATGAACCTGGATTAAAATCACTAGCGATTGCCAACTTACATCCAGCATCTAAAAATTTTCGAGCATCAGCAAGCGGTTTACCTAAAAAATAAGCAGTCCCTGGTAACAGAGTTGCAACTGTATTAGAGTTTGCTAAATCTTTTATACCCTGATCATTTGTTTGAAGTAAGTGATCTGCAGAAATTGCGTTATATTTCACAGCTAAAGACGCACCACCATTATCATTTAATTCATCAGCATGAGTTTTAATCAGAATATGATTTTTTTTTGCAAACGTAAAAAGTTGTTCACAATCAATTTGGTCAAAATAGTTTTTTTCGTGAAAGATATCAACAGCATCAATAGAGTCTTTAATTTCATCAAGTAGCGGCATTACAACTTCATCCATATATTGCTTTGAGCTTTTAAAGTTTTTTGGAACTCCATGAGCCGCAAGATAAGTGTTAAAAATTTGTAGTTTTCCGCTAAAGTGTGTTTTTAATTTGTTGATAACTGCAGAAATTTCTTTTTCTTTTTTATAGTTTAGACCGTAACCGCTTTTGATTTCAATTGTACCAATACCGTATGAAGCAATCTTTTCTATTCGTTTTACAGCAATATTAAAAAGTTCATCTGAAGAGGCCAGGTTGGTTTTATCCATCGTTTCAAGAATTCCACCTCCGGCTTTTGCTATGTCTTCATAGCTGCTTCCATTTAATCTCATTGTGTATTCAAAAGATCTGTTTCCAGAAAATACAGTATGGGTATGTGAATCAACAATTTCAGGTAAAACAGTGTGGTTTTTTAATGAAACAGACCAGGATTTATTATATTCAGATGGAATATCTTTAGTTTGGCCGACCCAAAGTATTTTTTTTTGTGAAAATACAATGGCACCATCATTTATAATACTTAAATCAGTTGGCAAAAGTTTACGGCCATCTTTTTTTGCAGCATCTTTAAGAGTAACTAATTGTGAAATATCTTTATAAACTTTCATAATGATGGAAACTTTATCTTGGTATCTTTATTCTTTGCAATTTCAATTGAAGTCTCATATCCAGCATCACTGTGACGAACAATTCCCATTCCAGGATCTGAGTTTAAAACTAGTGAAAGTCTTTTATCCATTTCCTCTGTTCCATCAGCAACAATTACCATGCCTGAGTGTTGAGAGTAGCCCATGCCAACACCACCACCGTGATGTAGGCTTACCCAACTAGCGCCATTATTTATATTTATCATTGCATTTAATAATGGCCAGTCACTTACTGCATCAGTTCCATCTTTCATGGATTCTGTTTCTCTATTTGGAGAAGCAACCGACCCACAATCAAGGTGATCACGACCAATTACAATTGGTGCTTTTACTTTTTTTTCTCGAACAAGCTTATTAAATAATAGTGCTGCTTTCTCTCTGTCTCCGTATTTTAACCAACAAATTCGAGCAGGAAGTCCTTGAAAGCTAATCATTTCCTTAGCTTTTTTAAGCCAGTTATGAAGGGCCTTATTATCAGGAAATAATTCCATCAGGGCACGATCTGTTTCATAAATATCTTCAGGATCACCACTTAAAGCTACCCATCTAAAGGGCCCAGATCCTTCGCAGAAAAGAGGTCTAATATATGCCGGCACAAAGCCTGGGAAATCAAAAGCATTTTCTACGCCAAATTTTAAGGCACCAGCTCGCAAATTATTTCCATAATCAAAAACAAATGAACCGCGTTTTTGAAATTCCAGCATTGCTTTTACATGAATGGCCATTGTTTCATAACTTTTATTTTCGTATAGTTTTGGATCACTTAATCTAAGTTTGTCAGCTTCATCTAATGTCATACTTGTAGGTACATAACCATTTATTGGATCATGAGCTGATGTTTGGTCTGTAACAAGATCAGGTAGTATGTTTTTTTCTAGTAGGTAGTTAAAAAAATCTGCAGCATTTCCCTTAACACAAACAGAAAGTGCTTTTTTATCTTCTTTTGCTTTAAGTGCAATTTTTATTGCTTCATCATAAGAAGAAGCTAAAACATCAGTATATTTTGAATCAATTCTTTTTTGAATTCTTGCTTCTGAAACATCACAGCCAATAAATACTCCGCCAGCCATTTTAACGGCTAATGGTTGAGCACCGCCCATTCCCCCAATTCCAGCAGAAAGAACTAATCTTCCTGTTAGGTCATTTTGATTCCAATGCTTTTTAGCAGCGGCCATAAAAGTTTCATATGTACCTTGAAGAATACCTTGAGAACCAATATAGATCCAAGAACCAGCAGTCATTTGACCATACATCATTTTATCTTCAGCTTTTAATTTATTAAAGTGATCCCAGTTAGCCCAGTTTGGAACTAGATTTGAGTTTGCAATTAATACTCTTGGTCCATTGGGATTACTTGGAAAAACGGCAACGGGTTTTCCAGATTGAATTAAAAGAGTTTCATTGTTTTCTAGGTTTTTTAAAGTATTAATTATATCTTCAAGTGCTTTGGGATTTCGAGCAGCCTGTCCATTTCCACCATAAACAATTAATTGATCTCTATCTTCTGCAACTTCAGGGTGTAAATTATTTAAGAGACATCTTAGTGCTGCTTCTTGGTGCCACCCCTTGCAAGTTAAATTTGATCCAGTTGGTGGTAGAGGAATATTTATTTTACTCATTTATAACTCACTTTTTTAATTTATTTTAAAGGTCCAATTTCTTTTTCAACAATATTTAACACATCATTTGATCTCAAAAGTTCATAAAGATTTTCAATATCTTTATGAAATGCTCTATCCTTGTTTATTGGTAGCACGTGCTGTCTTACTAGTTTATGAGCAGCTTCAAGTGGTTTTGAAGTTTTTAATGGTCGCAAAAACTCTAAAGCCTGGGTGTTACAAAGTAATTCAATGGCAAGGCAGTGAGTTGTATTTACGAGTACCTCTAGAAGCTTTCTTCCACTGGTTACACCCATAGACACATGATCTTCTTTATCAGTTGAAGTCGGTACAGAATCAACCGAGGCAGGATGACATAGGATTTTATTTTCTGAAACTAGCGCTGCTGTTGTAACATGAGCAATCATTAATCCAGAATTTAATCCCGGCTCTTTTACTAAAAAAGCTGGTAATTCAGAAAATACTGGGTTCATCATTTTTTCAACTCTTCTCTCACAAATATTTGCTAGTTCACTTACTCCCATTGCAAGGTAATCCATTGCAAGAGCGATTGCTTCACCATGGAAATTTCCACCAGAAATCACATCCCCAGTTTCAACAAAAACTAAAGGATTATCAGTAACAGAATTTAATTCAATTGATAAAATATCAGTAGCATGATTTACGGTTTGTCTTATTGCTCCATGGACTTGAGGAATACATCTTAAGGAATAGGGATCTTGTACCTTATTACAGTCTAAATGAGATTGATTAATTTCTGAATTACTTAAAAGCTTTTCAAAATTATCACAAACATTCATTTGGCTTGGAAATGGTTTAAGCGCAGATATTCTTTTATCAAATGCAGTAGTACTTCCTCTTACGGCATCAAGTGTAAGAGCAGAAATAATATCAGCAGTTTTAACTAAGTTTGTTATTCTATGAATTGCGATTGAACCAAGGGCAGCCATAACAGCTGTACCGTTAATTAATGCTAATCCATCTTTTGCGCGTAACTCGACTGGAATTTTACCAATTTGTTCAATTGCAAAATTGGCCCTGATAATTTTATTTTCAAATTCAACATCACCTTCACCAATCAATGCGAGGGCAATATGGGAAAGTGGTGCTAAATCACCAGAGGCTCCCACACTTCCCTTTGAGGGGATTACTGGAGTGATATGATTATTAAGAAATTCCAAAAGAAGTTCAACAATTTCAATGCTTACACCGCTAAAGCCGCTCACTAAACAATTTGCTCTTAAAAGCATAATTGCTCGAGAGATCTCTTTATCAAATGGTCGGCCCACGCCAGTACAATGTGAGCGAACTAAATTATATTGTAATTCTTTTAGATCTTTATCTTCAATTTTTTTACTTGAAAGAGCCCCGAAGCCTGTATTAATTCCGTAAACAACTTTTCCTGACTTAACAATTTCATCGATTAGATTTCGTGACGCTTGCATGCCAGGTCTCGCAGCTGGATCGATTTCTACGATAATTTCACCCTTAGCTGCATTAGCGATTTTAAAAACGTCGCTAATTGTTAATGATTTACCATCTAATAATATTTTTTTCATATAGTCCTATCTTAAACTTGAAACTTTATTTTTATATTGATCTTGTTCTGCCTTAAAAATATATGAACCAGCAACAAGATTATCAGCCCCAGCTTCTATGGCCAAAACAGCGGTCTTTTCATTAATTCCACCATCGATTTGAATTTGAAAATTAAATTTTTCTTTAACTTTGTTTAAGTGTTCAACTTTCGCGAGTGAATTGTTCATAAAACTTTGACCACCAAACCCTGGCTCAACTGACATAATTAAAACGAGATCAACAGCCTTTAAGATTTCATCTGTTAGAACTGTAACAGGAGTACCAGGCTTAATTGAAATACCAGCACTTGGAAAATTTTCTTTAATTTTTTTTATAATATTTAAATGATCATTTTCAGCTTCATAATGATAAGTAAAATTATGTATTCCAATGCCACTAAAATCTTTTATGTAGTTCTCTATATTTTCAACCATAAAGTGAGCATCTAACTTATGTTTTGTAACAGTGGAAAGCTTTTTCACAACAGTTTCACCGAAAGTGAGATTTGGAACAAAATGGTAGTCCATTATATCTAAATGAAACCAAATATCTTCAATTTGATCAAAAATTTGAATTTCCTTTTTGAGTTCTAAAAAATTAGCAGATAAAATACTTGGAGCAATGGTGGTCATAATTATCCTATTTTAATTTCACCCCTAAGGCCGTTGATTAAATCCTTAGAGTGACATGGTTTTTTTCCTGCAACTTGAACATTGTTAAGCTGTATAGAGCCTTCATTACATCCAATAATGAGAGCGTTGTGTTTTATATCTATTTCATTAGGTTTAAGAGAAATATTCGAAATTTCTGCACTTAAAACCTTTATTCTTTTATTTTTTAAATCGAAATATGTTCCAGGCCATGGAAATAATTCCCTAATTTGATTAAAGATAGTTGAAGCTTTGTTTTCTAGAAAATTAATTCTTCCATCTTCTTTTTTAAGAGTAGGTGCAAAGCTAACATTATTTTCATTTTGAGGAGTGTATTTAATTTTATCATTATCCAAGATATCGATAAAAGCATTTAAAGACTTTGCAGCTTCATTTTTTAAAACATCATAAAGCTCGCCGCCAGTTTGATTTTCAGTTATCTTTACTTCAGAAAAATAGACTAAATCCCCTGCATCCATTTTTTTAACCATTTTTTGAATTGAAACACCTGTTGATGTATCTCCATTTAAAATGGCGTATTGAATTGGAGCGGCCCCTCTATATTTTGGAAGAATAGAAGTATGAATATTAAAACATCCAATTTTGGGTTTATTAAGAATTTTACTATTTAAAAACTGAGCAAAAGCTAAAACTACATAGAAGTCAGCTTCTTCAAGTTCCTCAATATGTTTATTAATGTTTTCTGTCTGAAAGTACGGAATATTATTTTCTTTAGCGAACTCAATAACTTCAGGAGATTTTAGTTGGTGTCCTCTTCCTGCAGGTCGATCTGGTTGAGATATGACTTTTAAAATATTTATTTTTTCATTACGATATAATGCTTCAAGGCTAGGAACTGCAAACTCTGGAGTTCCAAAGAAAATGACATTGTATTTTTTCATTTTTAACTTTCTTGTTTTTTTAATTTGAGAAGTTTTTTTCTATAAAACTCTTTTTTCAGACCACTTAAATAATCGATAAAAACAATTCCATTTAGATGGTCAAGTTCATGTTGAATGCAGATAGATAAAAGTTCATCAGCTTCTAGTACATGTTCTTTTCCTTCAAGGTCTTGATATTTTAATTTAATTAATTTATGTCTTTTAACATCTTCATAGATTCCAGGTAAACTTAAGCAACCTTCTTGATAGATTGTTTCTCCATCAAATTCAATAATTTCTGGGTTGATGAAAACTTGTGGATTGAAGTTTGAAAGTTCCTTTTCTTCATCTCCATTTGAATCTGTTAGTGTTTCAGCATCAAAATCTACGTCAAGCACGAAAAGCCTAATGCTCTTGCCAACTTGTGGTGCCGCAAGACCTATTCCTGGAGCCATGTACATTGTATAATACATATTCTTAACGAGCTCTTTTAATTCGTCATTGAACTCGGTAACAGGCAAAGCTATTTTCTTTAATACAGGCGCAGGAAAGGTAAAAATATCTAATTCTACACCTTCTGCTTTGTAATTATCATCTTCTAAAAAACTAATTTCCATATTGGTTATATAACATAAAATGGCGTTAAAACCTAGCTAACCATAGCTAAATTAAAGCTTTCTATTGGTCGAATAAATGTAGCCAATATAAAGGATAAATATGAAGGGTAGAATCAAAGTTGATAGAGAGGCTGCAATTTTACCTGAGTTTCCAAGCGCCAAACTTGATGAGTATAGCAACCAGTAAGTTACTGTAAACACAAGAGTAAAGACTACATTTTTACCAAATGAGCTTGATCTTCTATTGGGATTGTAAATTGTAGAGATTGGAAACAAAGCAAAAATAATACAGATTATTGAAAGAGAAAATTTTTCGTAAAATAACACTTCAAATTTACTAGTATTAATACCTGTTTTGTCTAACTTAGAAATATATTGATACAAATCAAGTATGCCTAATGTCGTTACCTCAGACTCGTAATTGGTAAAGTCATCAGGGTTTACAAAAAGATCAACAATTAAATAATCCTTAAAATTTCTAAGTGAGAATTTTTTCTCATTGAGTTCATCATAAACGGCAATGGGTTTTAACATCCAAGAGGTGTTCTTTACAAAAACAGCAGAAGCTGAACTCAGTATTTTAGTTAAAGATTCATTTTCATACATATAAAGAGTTAGGCCATTTAACTGATTTGTATTTGAATTGAAGGAATTAAATGAAGAAAAATATTTAGTTGTTTTAAACCAAACTTTTCCACTGTCTAGTGATGTAGTGGAAATCTTTTTATTCATCCCGTGCTCTTTTATCTGAATAGACTCATTTGCTTTTGGCCATAAAAATGAAACATTATAAAATTGCATAAGAGCAATAGTGGCACTCGAACAAAGAATAATAAGATATATTTTGTTAAATGAAAATCCTGCTGCAAATATTGCGGTTAACTCACTATGATTTTTTAATTTATTAAAAGCAAACAAAGAGGCAAGTAAACAGGAAATAGGAAAAATTTTTGCTAATAACTCAGGCATTTTTGTGACAAGATTAAAAAAGATATCTTTTACACCACTATTAGTTCTTAATAAACCATCAACAATATCACCAATAACAATTAATAGTACTAACACTAATAGTGCCGCGAATAGTGATCTAAACCACTCTTTGATTAAAATTTTACTAATGATATTCATATAGTTAAATTATATATTCTTTAATGAAATGTGCCACTACTTGTAGAACAGGCCTTATTAAAAGCTGTGATAAGATTTTGTCTAAAAATAAATTAGATTCTAAAATCTGGATTAATTTAGGCGAGTATTTGTAATAGATTCTTACAAATTCACTTCCTTCTTTATTTAAAAGGAGAGAGGTTTTAAAGGACCTAAGAGCATTTGTTTCAATCGCTTCTGACTCAAAACAGTGTGTTGCAATATAACATTTTTTCGACTGAGTGAAAATTTTACTGTAAGCGGCTTCATAAGCAACTTTACGACTAGATTTTGTTTTCCGTAGAAATTTTCTAAGTGTCTCTGCATTTAAAATTTGAAATGGCTGATTTATAGTAAATCTTACATAGCAATTTAAGCATGTTTGAAATTCAGTTTGAAGTCTGGAAGTCATATCATAAATTTTAGTCAGCTCCCAAAAGACCTGACTGACTAAAAGCATTTCCGCTTTATCTTTGTTCGGGTTGAATTTATCTGGAGAGAGGTCATATACCTCACAATCGTGTACATCAGCTAAAATTCTTAGATATTCATTATAGTGTTGAATAGCTCCAACTAAGTCGCCCTTGCCAAATCTATCCCTAGCTTGTCTTGTGTAATTAAATCTAACAGCATAGCGTTTTTGAAGCTGCTGCAAATTAACTTTGCGTCGTTCTGGTTTGTTTAAATCGTCCATACGAGCTTATCGGTTATAAATATTTAATATCTTAAAGAAAATGACAAAGATGATTCAACAATTCTTTCTTCTTGAAAAACAACTAAACTTGGTTTTGATTCATCTAAAAGAGTAGAGTTTTTAATAGCAAACTCAAAAGACATTTTAGGCCCAATCCATGCAATACCATATGAATCTCCTTTAGTATTTTCAGCTTTATCCGAGAAAAACCCTAGTCTCATATATATTTGCTCAATAAATCCAATTTGTAATGCAGTTCTAGTTAAAAAAGTTTCACTCATTGTTTGTTTGAAATTCCCACCAATATCAATACTCATTAGAAATACATTGCTAAAAATGTATTGCATTCCCACTATGGCGCGCGTTTCTTCTTCAATTTTTCCAAGCGGATCAATTATCACAGCACCTACAGTTAAGTTTTTATTTATAACATGTACTGTTCCTAATACTCCTTGCATGTATTTTTTTTCTTCATCTTCATTTGCGCCAGGTAATTTATCTTTCGTGTACCTAAAAGAAAAACCGATGCTAGACTCTTTGCTAGACGCCTTTCCAAAACTCATTACATAACGAGATCTTCGAATTTTATTATACCTATAACTTTGAAGAGAAAATGCACCTTTATATGTATTACTTGTATCTACGATCGTAATACTATCTCCATTTATTTCATCCATTTGAAATAAATCTCCCGAGCGATCAGTATTTTTATCTTCTATTTTTTGTCCATAATTTTGATAATAAAAATGTGTGGTATCAAAAAAAGCTAGTGGTGCGGGATTTAAATAAGGCGCCTCTTCAACGAGTATTGACGCAACGCCCGAGCCAGAAGTAGAAAGGAGTCTTGAATTCCACATATCGCGAGCAAAAGTTAGATTGGCTAGGGAGATTAAAAGTAAAAGTATTTTAATTTTCATGTTAGACT